>JABFRB010000013.1 GCA_013141385.1 Bacteroidales bacterium
ATTAACGCCATCCGCTGCAAGCTGGTCAACAGGGTATTTGCTGCGGTCAAGAGGCAGACACCCTTTGTAAAACTTTATGAACATAATTTTGATTAAAAATTTGTTTGTATCTTAGAATTCGATATAATTTTTAACACAGAGATTTTAAGTTTTGGTTCTAACAAAATGGTTGTTTTAATAAGATACAGACTTACCATAATGATGTTTATTGATATTGAGAAGCACGGATAACACAGAGGTTTGTTGATTCTGCATAAATGCAAAATCAACAATGCTCCTTAAACTCTCATTTTTTCAATGTAACTCCTTGTTTCGAACTGACGTTAATTAAGAAAATATCCTTTAAAATAATTGCCATTTCGCTTTTGATAAACAATTTTCGAATTATCAAACGAAAATATTATCATACATTTACATCTTCAAAATAAATAGAACGATAAGCATGGCTGAGATAGGAAAACTAAACAGTTTAAGGATTGTAAAAGAGGTTGATTTTGGACTTTACCTTGATGGTGGTGAGCATGGTGAAATTCTTTTGCCCAAAAGATACGTGCCTGAAAATGCCAAACCTGAGGATATTCTTGAAGTGTTCATCTATCTCGACTCTGAGGATAGAGTTATTGCAACCACCGAAACTCCACATATTATGGTTGGTGAGTTTGCATGCCTTAAAGCTGTTGCAATTACTTCAATGGGAGCATTTCTGGATTGGGGTTTAATGAAAGACCTATTCGTTCCTTTCCGAGAGCAAAAACAAAAAATGGAGGAGGGAAAATGGTATGTTGTGACCGTTTACCTCGATTACGATTCAAAACGATTGGTTGCATCTGCCAAGATTGAAAAATTTCTTGATAATCTTCCACCTGAATATGATGCAGGTGAAGAGGTTGATTTGCTTATTTCAGGTGAAACCGATTTGGGTTTCAATGCAATAATTAACAACAAACATTCAGGGGTACTCTACAAAAACGAAGTTTTTCAACCTCTTAAAAAGGGTGATAGAATTAAAGGTTTTATCAAAAAGATTCGAGAGGATGAAAAAATCGACCTCCTTCTACAAAAAGCGGGATACCAAAAGGTTGATGATATATCTATGAGAATTGTTGATATTCTTAAGGAACATAAAGGGTACATAGCAATTACAGATAAAAGTGACCCTGATACAATCTACAATTTTTTCGGGGTAAGCAAGAAAACATTCAAGAAAGCTATTGGATCTCTTTATAAATTTAGAGTTATTTCCATTGAAGATAAAGGTATAAGACTTCTTTAAAATTTTAAACATTAAATAGAATTGGAGCAAAGCATTAGTATCCCAAAATAAGGGCATGCTTTTTATATATTATTGTATACATCAATAAATAATTATTACACATTGCGTTAATGTTTTGTTAAAGCTTACTAAGATTCTTTTTTCTGTTATCAATATTCCATATTTTTATAAATTATTAAGTTTCTAATACAAAATCCTATGATTAAAAATTTAATCAAAACCGCCCTTCGAAATCTATACAAAGATTTTGGTTATAGTAGCTTAAACATTTTAGGCTTAACCATAGGAATAACAAGTGCACTATTCCTAATTATCTACGTTGCAGATGAGATTAGCTATGATCGGTACAATGAAAAGGCCGATAGAATCTATAGGGTATCATCTCACATCACCGAACCCGACGATCAATTTACTTGGAATGTTGCTCAAATACCATTTGCACCTCAAGTTGTGCAGGATTACCCAGAGGTTCAATCGTTTGTAAGATTCATAAATTTTCCTAGATTACTTTTTAAGTTTAATGATAAGGAATTCTACGAAGAAAATTTTTTCTATGTTGATTCAACAGTATTCGATATTTTCACTTATAAAACTGTAAAAGGAAATCCCAAGGCTGCACTTCTTGAACCCAATAAAATAGTTCTTACTGAGAAAATTGCAAATAAATACTTTGGCAAAACAGATCCAATTGGTAAAAGTCTTATTGCCGGAGACAAGTCTTACGAAGTAACAGGTGTTATAAAGGATGTCCCAACCAATTCACATTTTCGGTTTAATGCTCTAGCCTCAAGGAAAAACCTACCTAAAGAAATAGGGAGTTGGGGAAATTTTGGGGTATTTACCTATTTGCTTTTCCCAGAACATTTTAATGTTAAAGCATTTGAAACCAAAATTCAAGGAATGTACCCCAAGTACATGGCTCCTATATTTGAAAAGATAAATATTAAGATTGAATATAAACTTGAACCAATTACGAAAATACACCTGTACTCAACAAATGCAGGGGAACCAGAACCAACAGGAAGTATTACATTCGTTTATGTTTTTTCTGTAGTTGCCCTATTTCTAATTCTAATAGCAGCGATGAACTACATGAATCTTGCAACAGCACGATCATCAAAAAGGGCACGAGAGGTAGGGCTCAGAAAAGTTGTAGGTTCGCGCCGAAGTATGTTAATCTTTCAATTTCTATCAGAATCAACTCTATTTACAATTATCTCATTAATATTAAGTTTTATTGCTCTTGCTCTGCTACTGCCCAAGTTTAATCTACTAGCAGGTAAGTCATTCGACCTAACTATTCTATCAAGTCCAACCATACTACTAAGTATAATTGCAATTATCATTGCTGTTGGAATATTTGGAGGAAGTTACCCAGCCTTCTACCTTTCAAGATTTAGTCCAGTAACCGTTTTCAAGGGTGAGATAACCCAAGGTAATGCTGGCAATATGTTTCGTAAGATATTGGTAGTAATCCAATTTGCCATATCTATTGCAATGATTGTGTGTACGCTTGTAGTTTTCAAACAGCTTAATTTTCTAAAAACAAAGGATCAAGGATTTGATCAAAGGAATGTTATTGGACTACAGCTAAATGAAGCAATGATTAAGAAATATCCCGTTTTTAAGCACGCAATGCGCGAAAATCCGAATATTCTCTTTGTAGGCTCAACCAACACATCTGTTGGTGAAGGTTCTGCTAAGGTTATCTTTAAGATGGAAACCGATCAAGGCATGGTGGATAAGGGTGTGAATTTCGCTGTAGTTGACCCTGATTTTGCAAAGGCATTAGGTATTACAATTATAAAAGGAAGAAATTTTCAGGAGGATATGCCTACCGATACTTTAACGGGAGTAATTATCAATGAAACTCTTGCAAAACGTATGAATTGGGCAGACCCAATTGGAAAAAAAGTTGAACTTGGCAGGTTTATACAAGGTCATGTTATTGGAGTTATGAAAGATTACCATCAGACTGGAATGTACAACCAGATAGAGTCTTTACTATTGATTTACCGCCCTAATAACGAAATTATTTACGCTAAGCTAAGCGATAAAGATGTTCAGGGAACATTACGTTTTATTGAAACTAAATGGAAAGAAATTTTCCCCGAAAAACCTTTTGAGTATAAATTCCTAACCGAAAGATTTAACCAACAGTTTAAAGCGGATGAGAACCGTGGTTTAATATTTACTCTATTTACAATTCTTGCAATTCTGATTGCCTGTTTAGGACTCTTTGGATTAGCATCGTATATGGTTGAGCAACGAACAAAGGAAATTGGTATTAGAAAGGTTGTTGGGGCAAGCGAGGGAGTTATTGTTAGAATGATTTCGAAGGAGTTTATAACCTTAATTATTATCTCAATTGCTATTGCATTCCCAATTGCGTTTTACCTAATGAGCGATTGGCTTCAAAAGTATGTTTACAGAACAAACCTTGGTGTAATGATATTTATTCTCGCTGCAATCATTACTATTACAATAACCTTTATTACAATAAGCTATAAGGCTTATAAAGCGGCTAATCTAAATCCTGCAAGTTCATTAAGGACTGAATAATTAACTGATTAAACAACAAGAAACCCTGCTCGTATAGCGGGGTTTTTCTTTGATCTATATCAGCATAATAAACTAATGACGACACAAATTGTTGTATTAATAACTTTAAATAAACACTTATGCCTTTAGATTTATCAATACTTCAATCTTTAAAAGATTTAAAAAGCACAGATCAAATGCCAACTTTATTCATTGGGCATGGAAGCCCTGTGAACGCTATTGAGGACAATCAATACCGAAGAAGTTGGCAGGAATTAGGAAAAGCCCTACCAAAACCCAGCGCAATACTTTCAATTTCGGCACACTGGATTACACACAGTACTACAAAAGTTACTGCAATGGAAAAGCCCAAAACCATCCACGATTTTGGTGGATTTCCAAATGAACTATACCAACAGGAGTACCCAGCATTAGGGTCTCCAACATTTGCAAATGAGACCATAGGAATGGTAAACAATCCCCCAATACAATCGGACTTTGAGTGGGGGCTCGATCATGGTACATGGTCAGTATTGCTTCCAATGTTTCCCAAAGCGGATATCCCTGTTTACCAGCTAAGTATTGACTATTCCAAGTCCCCTCAGTTCCATTATGATTTAGGCTTACAATTAAAATCACTTAGAAATAAAGGTGTTTTAATCCTTGGGAGTGGAAATATTGTGCACAATCTCGGTACGATGAATTTTTCAAATAAAACTTACGACTGGGCAGAAGAGTTCGATGCTACAATCAAAACACTTATCGATAGTTCAAATCATCAAGGAGTAATAGATTTCCAGCGTTTAGGACACGTGCTCAAATGGCACATCCCTCCTACGATCATTTTATTCCTTTACTCTATATTCCTGCATTACAAGAAAAGAGTGAAAATGTAAACTACTTCAACGAATCTTTTGATTTGGGTTCAATTTCAATGCGCTCATTGGTTATTTCCTAGAGTTTTCAATTTCAACTCTTTTAAAAATTGTTAATAATAATAGTCGTACGGAATAATTTTTGTTGCATAATAATGTTTTTAACCAATTCGTTTATAACTTTGCCTTAGTTAAAACATATTATTATGAAAAAGCATGTGGTTTTAACGTTGATTCTTGTAAGTGGTTTTGCTTACCTCACCAACGCTCAACTTGTAAGTAATCTGTATTCTATTTACAATCCTATTAGCCAACAGAATAGTTCATCGGATACAGCAATATTTTCGCCATACGGCATTATTAAACCGGGTAAACCTGTATACAATGTTACTTTTGGTGCTGGGTATACCTCATTAGGAAGAGGAATGGGATTTTCAAGTTCATCAGTATCACCCACTGTTGCTTATGCTCCAAATGAGAAACTTCAGATTGTTGCTGGTGCTTCATTTTCCTATACGAATTTTAATAACATATCAGCATTTAATAGCACTGCCGCTAATGGGAATATGCAACAAACAGGCGGGAATCCAACACAAGCATTTGCTTACGGGCAGTACCAGTTAAATAATCGGTTTAGCGTTTATGCAATGGGCTCATTTGCTAAAAACCAACTCTATTTTTCACCCTTTAATGCAGGTATTGGCAGAGCCGATTATCAGCAGATGGGCGTTGGATTTAACTACAAACTTAGTAGTAGGGTTAACATAGGTGCATCGGTAAACTTTACAAATGGTTCTGGGTATATGGGTGTATCACCAAATGGGTTTAACTCTTATGGCCCAATGTTTCCATAGAAATAGCTATTTAATCTTAAATATTCAAAAACGAAAAAGTCTGGCTTTAGCCAGACTTTTTCGTTACTAACTATTATTTAACCTAATCTGCTTTATAAACGGATTTGTGCTCATCATTATTGTTCTGTATTGCATCTTTTGAATCATTATTTTCGTTTAGCTCCACTTTTTTTAATGATGAGAGGTCAACTTTCTCAACTTCTTGAGGAGTATTTGTGCTTGTAACCCAGATTGTACCTGTTCTAAAAACATATACATTACGGAAATTGTCCCAGTAGAAATTGTAGCGAGGGAAATAAACCCAACGATGCCTGTAGCTAACCCTTGGTGCCCAATGTGGGTGATATACTCTTGCTTTTCTAAAATGATGGTTTTTGCTTTTTACCACTACCACTTTTCCGTTTGGATGTCTTTCATTACTCCTATTTCTCTGGCTATTTGCCGGTTTATTAAATGCGATGAGTGAAAAGACAATTATTAGTAAAACTGTTATCTTTCTAAATGAGTTCATAGTCGTATTTTTTATTTGTTGTTTTTTGCTTTTGTTACTAGTACAACTTGAATTGCATTTACCCTAATTTTTTTGAATAGTATTTTTTAGATGACAATTTTCAGGCCAAAGTCTTGAGAGAAAAACCAATTCGTATCGATAATAAAAAAGCCACCTCAAAGGGTGGCTTAATATGTTTAAAGTAAAATTGATATCTAATCCTTTTGCGTAGCCAAAATCATTTTTACATGTAACTGGTTGCCAATATCCAAAATCGAAACTAGATCCTGTAGCTGAATGGTTCTATCGGCCCGAAGAATTACTGTTGTATTCTCAGGGTTTTGTACTAACTTTTGGATGCTTGGCATTATTGCATCAAAAGGGATTGGCTTATCGTTCAAAAAATAGTTTAACTCTTTTGTAACCGAAAGGTTAATGGTTTGTTTGGAAACCTTTTGAACATTAGCAGATGCTTTAGGTAGCATTAGCTGAATAACCGATGGGTTTACAAGGGTTGATATTATTAAGAAAAACAGCAGCAAGAAAAACATTATATCGTTGAGCGAAGAGGTGTATACCTCAGCATGCATCTCACGTTTACGTTTTAGTATCATCGTTTATCAATTAACTTTTGATGTTTATTATCCACGGCTACGAAGAAGTGCCATAAGCTCATTGGACTGCTTTTCCATCATCGATGTAATTCTATCGATTTGGGAGTTTAGAAGGTGATACCCTGCAAAAGCAATAATACCAACAAGTAATCCCGAAGCAGAGGATACCATCTTCTGGTATAAACCTCCGGATATAATCCCAATGCTAATGTTATCGGTTAGGGAAATATTGTAGAATATTTTGATAACGCCGAATATTGTTCCTAAGAATCCGAACATTGGAGCAATGGTTGCAATTATTCCAAGATAGTTAATTCCACGGCTAAGCGAGTCTATCTGTTGGTGTGCTTCGGCCTCCATTGCATCCTGAATATCCCTGATTGTAAAGCCCATTGTATGTAGCCCAGCAGCTAAAACCTTACCCACTGGCTGATTAGTGGTTTCACAGGTGTTAATTGCCATCTCCAATTTACCCTCTTTTAGCATTGGATTGATTGTACTGACTAAGTTCTGGGTTCTTGATGCACGCTTGAGTATTGTCCAACGCTCGAATATCACCCAGAAACTTACCAACGAAAGAAAAAAGATTGGGATAAGAATCCAACCACCTTTCATTATTATCTGGAACATATTCTCAGCGTGCTGGCTAACAACCGGTTGTTGAATGTTTTGTAACAGAATAGAAGACACCATAATCGATTATTATTTAATAATTTATTTTCAAGATATCAGTTGTAAAGATATTTACTATAACATTAGCTACAAAGTTAAAATGAATTATTCATCTCTTTATTGTGTAAATAATAAAAAATGTGCCTTTAAAAATAGTTAATGACTCCAAAAGTATTATAAAAAAGCCGCAAAGGATTTAATGTCCTTTGCGGCTTGAATCAATCCTAAACCAAACCTATTCAACAACTAATGAAACATCAAGAGTAAAAATATCATCGATTACTTTATCTCCTAAATTTTCGAAAAAAGAACCTGAACCGTAACGTACATCAAATTTTGAACGGTCAACTGGAATGCTTGCTGTATAAACATTTCCGTTTCTAGTAACGGTAAAGGATATTGAGTTAGTAATCCCTTTAATGATAAGTTTGCCTTTAACTTCCGCTTGATTATTAACAAAAACAGAACTCTCAGTAATAGCTAATGAGGCAACAGGGAACTTCTCAACACCAAAAAAATCATCTGACTTTAAATGTCCTATAAGTTTCTGATTGTAGCCAGCATCAGCTAAGTCATCATTCGTGATACTTTTCATATCAATGTTGAAAGTACCATTCGCTAGCTTATTATCCTTAATGGTTAGCATTCCATCAGTAAGTTTAATATGGCCATGATGCTGTCCAGCCACCTTCTTTCCAGTCCATTTCAGCTCTGTTTTCTCAGCATTTGCTTTGAAATCTTGAGCATATACTGTCCCAGTAATTAAAAGAGCCAATACAATAAAAAACATCTTTTTAGTAATCATATTATTAAAGTTTAAAATTAGTTCGTTGAATGTTTAGTTACATTGGTAATAACAACGATAAACATATTTTTGTTTAATGAATTAATAAAAAGATAGAAGATACTTATTAAGCTTAAGTTCCAAGAATGTGAGTGGAGAATTATTCTATCGCGGTATATATCTAGCAATACGTCTTGCCAATCGCCTAAACTTGAAGCGTTCCATGTAGCTACTAATCATTCTTAGTACATTGAACCATAAAACGAGGTAGAAAATAAATGACATGAACCACAGCGCAATAGTATTAAACCAAAAAGTTGGGATGAAAAGCGAGCCAATTCTTTTTTCAGGAGCAAAAAGATGAGCACGACCATTAATTGCAGTCGGGGAAGCATAAATTGGGTTATATCTGCGAATAAGCCTATACCCCACCTCTTCTATCTGATTACCTTCATTTGAGTTTAGCACAAGGCTATTAAGGGCTTTATTATTATAGCTAAGGTTTAGCTGATAAATAGCATTATTATCACCAAGTTTGCGCGACAATTCTTCGTAATGAGCATCTTTCCTTTGGCTTGCCCGTTCAAATGAGGATGAAAAATATGTACGAAGTTGGGTTAGTATATTTTTTGTTTTATTGATATCCTCAACGGAAACTCGATGTGGGTTTAAGATAGAGGTGTCTGGAAAAACAAGGTTCTTAATAGAATAATCTCGTGAAATCAGATACATCTCATTCTGTATAATCTTTAAATTCCGATTAATATGGGGTGTTTGCTTGTTTAGAATAATATCCTTAAGCGATTCATCAATTAGAATCTGAAGTTTAGGTATTAGAAATGATGCGTAATAATTATCGGTACTTAACTCCTTATCATATTCATAAAATTCTTTCTCAAACCTATTAGCGGTATACTGGTGTACACATAAAGCTTCGTAAGACCATCGGCTAACCATTATATCCCCAATAACTGGCACATATTCAGGGTTTGATATTTTCTTATGCAACTTGTTATAGTTAACAATTACTCCGCTAAAAAGTAGCTGTGGAACAAGAATCAAGGGGATCATCACATAGATTGAAACCACAGAGTTTAGTGCGGCAGAAATATTTAGACCTATAAGATTTGCACATACTGCTGTTGAAAAAAGTATTAACCAATGGCTGAAAATCATTCCCTTTATTTCAAGGATTGTGTTACCAACCAGCACAAACAGCAAAGTTTGAATTGCTGAAAAGATGATTAGTACTAATACCTTAGAATTAATATAGCTGAAATAGCTGAGGTTTAGGAATTTCTCTCTTTGTCGTACTTTTCTATCCCGAATAATCTCCTCTGCGCTAATGGTTAATCCTAAAAACAATGTAGCCACAACGCTCATAAAAAGGTAACTGGGAATATTATCGTTATTGCTATAGATATACTCATCGGGGTTGTTAAGCGTACCACCGATGAATTTCGTAAAGTATCCAAGAATAATAGCAAGTAATGGAGCAGCAATAAGGCTAATATACATAAACTGTTTATTCACCAATTTGCTAAACAGATTCCGTTTGAAAAAAATCCACATCTGCTTTCTGTGGGATGGTATACTAAAGCCACTCTGAGGCAAAGGAGCCTTTCCATCACAATTTGTTAAAGTGATTTTGCTTTCGATATTTTTCTTATACAGCTCATACCACTCCTGAGCTGTACGCTTTCTTTTTCTGGTTAATTTTCCATACTCGTTAACCACACGAGCTTCAACAATTCTTAAAATCTGTTCGGTATTAACATTACCACATGTTAGGCATTCGCTCTCTTCGGCTTTTAGGTAGTGTGCAATTTGCTTGAAGTATACCACTGCACCCATTGGATTTCCCTGATATATGACTCTTCCACCATGATCCATCACTATTATCTTATCGAAGAGTTTGAATATATCCGATGATGGTTGGTGTATGTTTGCAAATACAATTTTCCCCTTAAAAGTCTGCTTCTTAAGCATCAGAATTACTCGTTCCGAGTCCATTGATGATAAACCCGATGTAGGTTCATCAACAAAAAGAACTGCTGGTTCGCGGAGTAGCTCAATAGCCATGTTCAATCGCTTGCGTTGACCACCGCTAATAAACTTATTAATGGGATCTCCTACCTTTAAATCTTTTGCCTCAAGCAGATCAAAGTCCAGAATTGTTCTATCAACAAGATCACGTATTTCAGCATCCGTAAATTTGCTAAAACAGAGGCATGCGCTAAAGTAGAGGTTTTGGTATACGGTTAACTCCTCAACCAGTAAATCATCCTGAGGAACATAGCCAATTAGTCCCTTTAAAGCCCATTTTTCTTTATGTAAATCGTATCCATTAATTATTATCGATCCTCCTGCGGGCTTTAAATTGCCATTCAGAAGGTTAAGAAGGGTAGATTTTCCAACTCCACTTCCACCCACAATGCCAACAAGCTGTCCAGAATGAACACCAACCGAAAATGGATGAACACCATCAAGACTGGCTTTGTGTTTATATTCAATATTATAGGCATTTAGGGTGATATATGATTTATTCAAATCTTGAATAAATGCACTTGCAATCTTAGAATAGTAAATTGGATTAATTCGCTGATTACGAATAACTGCTCCAACGCCAAAAATATAGGCCCTCCCTGGTTTTATGTTTCGACTATTTAGGAATAAATCGTTTTCGCCAAAATATTTAACTAAAAAGGTATTTGTGCTTGCAATCCTTAGGACATAAACCTGACCACGTATTCTATCGTTAAAAAGATGTTTTATACTTGGAATTGGGTTGTCCTTGTTATTATCTATGAGAAGTATTTGATCATTCCATGGAATACACGACTGTTCTTCACACAGAATGAATTCTTTGCCATTATTAAATTCAAACTCTTTTATATTAAACTGAGAGGCAACTGATTTTACAAAATCAAGTTTATTCGGTGTATCAATCCTACTATCGCCTATAAATTCAATAAGTTGAAGAATTAACCATACCTTTTGATGCTGCTCAAATTCCTTATTTATAACCGAACTGATTTCAGAAACCCGATCGGATATGGGATATTTATACTCTTGGTCGTTTTGTTGAGTCTGAGTTTCTTTGGTGTGAAATTGAGAAATATAATTGTCGAATTGTTTTAAATATAACTCTACCTGTTCAGAACTGAACTCATTCTCAAGGTAAGCCTCAACAACCTCCCTAGCATAAGGCGAAATACCATTGCGGTCTACATCAACCACAATAGCAAAGAGTTGCATTAAAGCTTTAAGAATTGACTCGTTCATAAATTTGGAAAAGGCAATTCAAAAATAATCTTTTAAATAGAATTTGAAACAAATAATTTATATTTCAAAACATCTTTTTTGAGTAGGCATCTATAAATCACCCTGATTATCTGTGCAATAAAGAATGATGCTATAATGCTAAATATTTATTTTGCTCTGCTAATATTCAAAAAAATATATATTTACAAAAAAGAGTAACAATGAACCCTTCCCTTTTTCAGCTACCAGTTACTGAACCTGTAATTGTATTTGGAATTGTACTTTTTGTAATTCTTGCAATTCCAATGCTGTTTTCTCGTTTACGAATACCTGAGATAATCGGATTAATCCTATCGGGAATGATTTTAGGCCCTTTAGGATTTAATATTCTTGCAAGTAAGGGTAGCATTGAACTTCTGGGAACTGTTGGTCTGATGTATCTTATGTTTTTAGCTGGACTAGAGCTGGATATTCACACCTTTGCCAAGTCGCGTAATAAAAGCATAGTATTTGGGGCGCTAACATTTATTGTTCCTCTGGTTATTGGCTATATAGTTTGCTTATGGGTTCTTGGGTTAAATCAAATTGCCTCATTGTTGATTGCAAGCATGTTTTCCACACATACTTTGATTTCTTATCCAATAATAAGCCGTTTCAGAATTACAAAAATTGAACCTGTTGGGGTAGCCATTGGGGGCACCATAATAACCGATACACTTGTTCTGCTGCTTCTTGTTGTGATAACAGCATTGGCAAAGGGCAATTTAACATTTGGATTTTGGGTCTTACTCACTCTAAAAACTCTTATATATTTAGGTTTCATTATATATGTGTTTCCACTTATTGGTAAATGGTTTTTTAGAAACATTACAGGCGAGCCGATAGCCCAGTATATTTTTGTTATTACAATGGTATTTTTTGCAGGTAGCCTTGCCCGGCTAGCAGGTATTGAGCCAATTATCGGTGCCTTTCTTGCTGGAATTGCATTTAATCGACAAATACCCCATTCATCAACCCTAATGAATAGAATTGAGTTTATTGGAAACTCACTATTCATCCCATTCTTCCTAATATTCGTGGGAATGTTCATTAATCTCCGAGTTTTTGTAAGCGGGTGGGAATCGATAAAAGAAGCAATAATTCTAATTTCAGTAGCACTTCTAACAAAATGGTTAGCAGCATATATCACCCAAAAAATATTTCACTATAAACCGGTATATCGAAATCTTATATTTGGTTTAAGCAGTTCACATGCCGCAGCTACTATTGCTGTGATCCTTATTGGTTACCAAATGGGAATTATCGATACAAATATCTTAAATGCAACTATCATTCTAATTCTAGTAACCTGTTTGGTTAGCTCATTTGTAACCGAAAATGCATCCCGACAAATAGTAGTAATTGAAAAACCGCAAGAACAGGTTGCTGAAAATCGGGAAAGAATGCTTGTTCCTATTTCAAACCCTTCAACCATTGATGATCTATTGGAGTTTGCCAACTACTTAAAAACCCACCATAGCCAAGATCCAATTTACACCCTAATGGTGGTTAAGGATGAGGAAGAAGTAGCTATTTCCAAAAGCATAATGAATAGAGCTATTGAAATTGGTTCTGCGGCGGAATACAAGGTTGAAACAGCTACACGGGTTGATATTAATGTTGCATCGGGAATAATACGTGCTTGCAAGGAACTTATAATTACAGATGTTGTAATGGGTTGGAATGGAAATATAAGCCCCAAGCAATGGATTTTCGGCACCATGCTAGAGAATGTTCTTAGTGAAATTCGTCAACCAATTTATGTTGTTGGGATTAAGCACCCATTAAATACAATTACCCAAATTAACGCCTTAGTACCATCATTCGCAGAATACGAAAATGGTTTCACCCACTGGATTAAAGCCTTAAAAAACCTTACTTTACAAACAAATTCCAAACTAAAGTTTATTGTTGAAAAAAATAGTGCCGATAACTTTAAGAGTGCCGTTGATAAATGTAAGCTAAAGATGAATTTTACAATTGATAAAGTAAATGTTTGGGATGATTTCTTTAAAACCAGTACAGGACTCCCAAACAATAACCTTTTGTTTCTTTTAAGTGCCCGGGAAGGCTCCATTTCTTACTCTCAAAAACTCGACAGCATCCCAAAATATATATCAAATCAATTTAAAGGTAAGAGTTTTGTAATTGTGTATCCACCTCAGGCTAAGTTAACTTCAGTTGATTTACGCTCATTCCTAACAGGTTCAGGTCAACTCGCAGTCGAGGAATCACCTACTATAATTGAAAAAGTAAAGTAAAAAACATCAAAAATCACTTTTCACTTTCAACTTTCAACTTTTCATTTTTCACTTTTCACTTTTCACTTATCACTTATCTCTTCTCCCTCTCTATTCTCAACCCAAACCAGCTCCCACTTGTCGAGATTAAAAGCAGTTAAGTAACCAAACCCCTCTCCTTTACCCTTATATACGCACCCAGCATCAATTCCAATAAGACGAACATTTGGAACATTCAATCGTCCTTTTATATAATCAAGATTGGAAGGTGTGTGACCATGGAAAATAATTTTACCAGGAACCAATGTATCAGGAATTTGCTCTGGACGCTTCCAAAGCATGCTTTTTACATCGGAAAAAGGATCTTTTAACCTATAATCAAGTCCTCCATGAACCAACACAAATTTATCATCAACAATTAAATAAGCAGGTAGCGATTGAAAAAACTCCATGTGTCTAGTAGGAATGCAAGGGTATGATCCCTCCTCATAACCTAAGCCAGTCATTTTGGAGTAGCTATTCAAGGTTTCCTCACCTGCGTTAAGCATCCAAAGATTATAGTACATCGAATTACCAATAGATTCAAGTAATAACTGTTCGTGGTTACCCTTAAGGCAAGTTATGTTATAACCCGAATCAATTAACTTTAAAATATAGGTCACAACTCCTGAACTATCGGGTCCCCTATCGATATAATCACCCAGCATAAATATCCTATCGGTTTTAGATATTTGAAGTTTCTCCACCAAAAGATAGGTAAGCGTTTTTATACAACCATGAATATCAGGGATAATATATGTAGCCATAATTGAATGCTTTTTAACAAATATACGATAATAGTTTGTTGTATAATAATGATGTAGTTAATGACAATAGTTCGTTAAAGTTTTATTATTGATTTGTGACATATTTTTTTGTGAAATTTTGTGTTTTCGTGTTTTGGTGGCAAAAATTTTATAATAGCCACAAAATCACCAAGTCACCAAAATACACCAAAAAAATTACCGAACTATTGTAGTGATATAATATGTCACTTATAATGATAACCAATTTATTCAGCAAAACATATCTGATTAACCAATAGCTATCATTTATTGTTCCTTAGCTATATTTCACTACTTTTAAGCATAAATTTCAAATAACAAAACCTATGAAAAACATTTTTCTTCTTGCTATTATTGCACTACTAATCGGTTGTAAAACAAAAACAGAAGTAAGTAAGGTAAATCAATTTACATACGATTCCGCTCTTGCAAAGAGTTTAGGTGCCGATGACTACGGAATGAAAAATTATGTGATGGCATTCCTAAAATCAGGAACAGTAAAGATTACGGATTCAACCGAAAGGACAATTTTACAAAAGGCTCACCTAAAAAACATTCAGCGATTGGCCGATGAGGGTAAACTCATTATCGCAGGTCCATTTCTCGACAATCAGGAGATAAGAGGTATTTTTATTTTCAACGTTGAAACACTCGAAGAGGCAAAAACCTTAACCGAAACCGATCCTGCCATTAAAGCTGGTACTTTAGTTATGGAGTTGCACCCATGGTACGGTTCTGCTGCTCTAGTGGAATCGGTAAAAATTCACCGTAAAATACAAAGGAATAATTTCGGGGAGTAATTTTCATAATTTCTAAAGGATTAAATCACTCCTCACCCTAATAATTAAAATATCACTTATGAAGCAATGGTACGAAACTCTATTTGAAAACTATGGCTTAAAGTACGACAGTGAGAATTTCACTCAAGGAACATTGGGTGAGTGCGATTTTATTGAATCTGAGATAGAGTATAATAAGCAATGTAGAATTCTTGATATTGGTTGTGGAACCGGCCGACACTCAATTGAACTAGCAAAAAGAGGGTATAAAATAACTGGAATTGATTTATCCGACTCGTTGCTTAAACGAGCAAAAGAGAAGGCTTCGAAGCTAGAATTGCAAATTGAATTCCAAAAGCACGATGCAAGAAACCTACCCTTCTCCAATGAATTTGACCTTGCCATAATGATATGTGAAGGGGCTTTCCCTTTGATGGAAACGGATGAAATGAACTTTCAGATTTTGCAAAATGCAGAAAAATCTTTGAAAGATAACGGTAAACTGATTTTCACTACCCTTAATGGTTTATTTCCTCTGTTTCATTCGGTTAAAGATTTTCTTGCATCGCATAAAGAGGATGGAAACGCTTCCTATGATAAAAACTCTTTCGACTTAATGACATTTCGTGATTTTAACATCACATCCGTTAAAGATGATGATGGTAATAGTAAAGATTTAGAATGCACTGAACGTTACTATGTCCCCTCTGAAATTACCTGGCTATTGAAATCGCTGAATTTTAAAAAAATTGATATTTACGGGGCAAAACTTGGTGCTTTTAGCAGAAACGATAAACTAACAACCGAGGATTTTGAAATGCTTGTTATCGCTCAAAAATAGTTTTCGGATAAAGAGCCAAACTCTTCGTTGTTAGGACATCAAAATTCAATGTACAAGCCCAAATTCACGAAGTTGATAATTCTTCATTTTTTTGTGAGATGGTGGTAAAATAATACATACAATCACGTATAAGTTTATGCTCCAATCCCGCAAGGATCAAATGAACCTGATAGATTATCGCATTTTGCGATAGAGGGTATATGCGAGAGTTCCGAATTTTTTAAAAGGTTCGGAACTCTCTGTTTTAACACACCAGACTCTTCCATATCTATCGACTCTGGAAGGTTTTGCGTGTACGGAAAACCCAGTAGAGTTCAAAGAACCTACTGGTGTTTGGTTGTTATTCCCTCCTTCTTTACAACCTCAGTAGCAAAAAGGGTTAATCGTATTCTATGTAACCTTATTGCCTTATTTATCTTTACTCAGGGAAGGGTTTGATTAACAACTCTATTCCATAATAAGGTAATAAGGTAGAATCGTTGTTGTTTGTTTTCTACTAAGGTTGTTCTAAAAAAGATAAGGTTTTTTAGTTGATTTCCGCAATGGCAGGAATGCCCTTTATCGGCATATCAAAATCTATGGCTTATTGCTATTTTTAAAGTAAAAGGAGCGTAGAAATAAATTGCACCACCAACAGAAAAAACCTTATCTCCCTATTCCCAACAACCTTAGTAGCGAAAACGGTTAATCGTATTCTATGTAACCTTATTACCTTATTTATCTTTACTCAGGTTATTTCTGTAATGATAGAAAATATCTTTTTCCAAACCTCTAAATCTAGGATTAAATTGACTGCTGCCAATATATGAGAATTTGTTTAATGTAACATATTTTATAATTAGTCAAAAAATAGTATTGTCTTTCTAAGAAAATGATATTTTTGAAACAGAGAGTGGCATAAATAAGTATATAGTTAAACCTGCATTTTCCATTTGGATAGTATGAAAAAGAAATAAATTTCCAAAAAGAGTGGTTAGATAAATTCTAAAATCCCATCCGCTTATAAGTATCGCAGGTAGTTTTATTAAAAAGTAGTATAAAGAATCAACGGATTCAAATAGTATTGAAAATTTAAGAATAGAATTATTAAAAATAAACCATCATTTATTATGAGCAAAAAGGTAACTAAAAATGAGCAAAATCAAGAGCAAAACGCTGAAAAATATCCTCCCCAAAAATCTAAACCAACAGAATCCCCAACTTTAAACAGAGAAACTACAGCTAAGGAGGATGACCTAATCCATAAAACAAGCCGTACTACTTTTTGGGATTGGTTAACACGAATTAGTGTGGTAGTAACAATATTAGGTGTCTTGGGTCTCTGGTTTGCTTATAATGATTATAAAAACACCAATCAAGAAAAAATTGAAAAAAAGATTGAGGCGGCAAGTTCAGAGTTTAAAAAAAATGCCAAATACGAAAAATCTCTTGAATTATTTAGAGAAATACTTCGTGAAAAACCCGATGATTTAACTGGATATAATATGTTTTTGCAAAAAGCAAAAGAACAAAGAGTCGATTATATAAAAAAAGATTTTCTTGAATGGGCAAAATCTCTGCATCCTACTCCGAATAGGAATGAAGCAAATGATTTATTAAAGCAATATCAATAACTATAACAACAATGAAAAATTTAACAATACTAGTAGTTTTACTATTTTATAGTACAGTGGTTTGTGGACAAAATTCATATATTAAACCATGTATGGATAAAGCTGAGACAGTTTTTAAAAAAGGTGCATATAACGAAGCATATAATTATTATGATGAGTGTTTGATAAATGCCCCAGAAATCGATATTCAATATATAAAAAACAAACAAAGTGAAAGTGCTAATTGCAGGGATCAGTTGCAGAGTGCTGACAATCTTTTTAAAATGAAATTTTATAAAGAAGCTTTAATATCTTATACTGAACTTTATAAAAAAAGCCCTGAGTCTCAATATCTAATAAGCAGGATAATAGAATGCTATGCCAATACTTCAAAAAATTCTCGATCAGAGCAAAATTCGAAATTATCCGATGCTTATAGGGATTCTTTATCCAAACAACAAGTTGAATTACTAAAGGACATTTTGTTACAGATGAAGCAACAATCTGAATCATCGCATTTAAAAGTTAAGCAGAATATGGATTCTATTCTTACACGTATTGATTATGCTGAGAAAAAAAGAAGTGATTCCTTACAGGTAAAGTTAGATAGTATCTTAAAAGAAGTGAAAAAACCCATATTAACACCCAACAAATCCTCTTTTTCCTATCGAGCTATTTTCCCCGGTGTAGCCCAAATCTATAAAGGTCATAAAGTAAGGGGAAGGTTTATAATTGCAGGAGAGTCTATTCTTATTGGGGGGATTTGTGTGAGCGAAGTATTGCGAAAAAGATATGACAGGAATTTCTATGAAACACATAATTCTTATTTAAAGGACCAATACGAGAAGAACGCAAAAAATTGCGAAACAATTCGTAATCTTTCCACATTTGGAGCATCCTTGTTGTACATCATAAGTTTTATTGATGGTTGGTTGCTCCCAGAACAATCGCATATTCAGAAAAATGGAACTAGCCTGAATTTGCTACCCTACGCCTCTTCTTATGGAAACGGACTAACATTATCATTAACATTTTAACAATTAAGGTATGAAAACATTATTTTATTCAGGATTATTACTGATTACTATTATTTTATTTAATAATTGTAAAACAAATGACTATGATACTTTTGCCACGCTTTACGGCGAAGTGAACGATTCCGCAACCGCCGAACCCTTATTAGGAGTAAGCGTGGTGCTAAGTCCTGGTGGTAAGACCAAAACCACGGGGACTGATGGGCGTTTTGAATTCAAAGACCTTGATGCTGCTCAGTATACAATTACAGTACAGAAAGCGGGATATAGTACCAACCGTAAAACTATTACCGCTGTGGTAGGCGAGAGTACTGAAGCGAATATCCCGATGACTAAAGTGAAGTAAAACTCTTAACATATAACACAATGAAAAAAATTATATATTTTATGATAATTGCAACCTTTTTTTTGGGTTGCAAGAAAAACGATAAAGAAACTACTGGAGGAATTTATGGTACGGTTGCAGACAAAACAACAGGAGAACTTGTGCCAACCGTCAGTGTTTCAATTAGCCCTGGGGACAAACCCACAGTAACAGGTAGTGATGGTACTTACAGTTTTGTTGAGTTGGAGGCAGGCGATTACACTATAAGTATTAGCAAAGAAGGATATAAACCTGCAAGTAAATCTATAACAGTTATTGCCGGGAAAAATATAAACGGACATTTTTTGATTGAGCGTATTCCTGCTATAGTTACAACAGACAGAGAGGTACTAGACTTTGGCGAAAACGTTGGGGTAAATACACTTTCATTTAGCATTGTAAACAGCAGTTATATAGATTTGATTTGGTACATTGAACCAGATTGTATTTGGATTAAAGAGGTAAAACCTAGCAGCGGTACACTCAATTTTGGAAGAACAGAAGTAATTACAGTGGTTATAGACCGTGAAAAACTTGTAGGAGGTAATAATGAAACAGTAGTGGTGGTTAAATCGTCAAATGGACGGTCGGAGTTGACGGTGAAAGCAATAGGTGTAGAAAAAACTTTAGCTGGAGTGACCACACAAGATCCGACCAATATTTCTGCAGTTTCAGCACAACTCAACGGGACAATTACTTCCGAAGGCAAACCACCTTATACTGAACGGGGGTTTGTGTATGCAACTACTCCACAACCATCGCTGGGCAATATGATAAGAAAAATTACAGCTCCAGTTAATACCAATACTATTTTTTCAGCAAATGTTGATGGACTTGATTTGAATATAACTTATTATGTGAGGGCTTATGCTACTAACAATATTGGAACAGCTTATGGCAATGAAGTAAGTTTTACTGCAAAGGTACTACCAACGCTCAACACTTTGAGTGTATCTGACATCACCTCTTCCACGGCTAAATTTAATGCAATGATTACTTCGGAAGGTTCGCCTTCCTATAATGAAAGAGGGTTTGTTTTTGCTACTACATCACAGCCAACATTATCAACTACAATAAGAAAAATTACGGCAGAAAAGAATGCAAATACTAATTACTATGCAAATGTCAATGGACTTTCACTTAATACAACTTATTATGTTCGAGCATATGCTATCAATAACGATGGAACAGCGTATGGCAATGAAGTAAGTTTTACAAGTGAAGCAGAATTGGCTACACTAAGTACCAAAACTGCAACTAACATTACAACAACTACAGCTATACTGGGTGGCTATATTATGACTACAGGCACACCCTCTTACACAGAACGTGGGGTTTGCTATGGCACATCGCCCATGCCAACTATTGACAATAACAGCAAAGTTATTATCACAGGAAGCGGAACAGGCAATTTTACCCAACAAGTATCGGGGTTAATTTCAGGCATAAAATATTATGTTCGTGCTTATGCCAAATTGGGAGACTCCAGAGCAGCTTATGGCGATGAAATATCATTTACCACCTATGGGCCTGTTGTTGTAAATACTTTATTGGTAATGGGTGCTGATATTACAACCTCGACAGCTAAAATATTTGGGAATATTTTAAATGTAGGGGTTCCTGCGTATACTGAAAAAGGAATCTGCTATGGGACATCAAACAATCCTACAATAGAAACCGCATCTAAACTTACGGTATCAGGAGCTGGAACAGGTTCATATAGTACCATGATTAACAATTTGGTTGCTTATACCAGATATTATGCTCGTGCTTACGCTATAAATGAGTTGGGAATAGTATATGGAAATACGGTGAATTTCTCAACAAAAATGGAGAAGTCTACAGTCAGTACACAAGCACCTACATTTATATCAGGCACATTGGTAAAGTTTAACGGCACAATAGTAACTACCGGAAACCCAACTTATAACGAACGGGGCTTTATATTTAGACTGAGTTATCTCTTTACGATATCGGATACACAAGTTGTAGTTGCGGGTCAAGGCACTGGTTCATTCACTGCAACTGTTAATTATGACAATAATTATATATACTACTATTCTGTAAAGGCTTATGCGATCAATGCAGATGGGAGCATATCTTACGGAGAAGAGCAATTATTCTGGAATCTTGGATTATAATAGCACTACATCTCTCTATAAAATATCAATGTATAATGAAAAAAATTATATACTTTACAATAGCTGCAACCCTTTTTTTCGGTTGTAAGAAAAATGATAGAGAACCTGCTGGGAGCGTTTGGGGTGTAATTATAAATAAAAATGGTAATGAATATGTGCAATCAGCAAGTGTGCAGATTGACCAAACAGGAAGAAAAACCTTTACTGGAAGCGATGGACGGTACGAATTTAAAGAACTCAACCCAGGGGAATACACTCTAAACATTACAAAAGCGGGTTATATAGCCCAAACAAACTACAAAATTGTAGTTATACCCGGAATAAATACTGAATATAGCCCACAGCTTGAAAAACTACCCCCATCGTTACGGATTATTAATGATAAAGGAGACACTATCAGCGTACTTAACTTTGGCAGCGCAGCTGCCGATATTACTCGCTTGTTTAACATTTACAACGATGGTCTCGAATCGCTCGAATGGCAGATTACAAAAACAGCAATATGGATTCCTACGGTAAGCAAAACCGAAGGAACACTTGAGCCGGGTCTTATGCAAGCTGTTGTAGTAATAATAGACAGGGAAAAACTTATAGGTGGCGATAACATTACCAATTTGTATGTTACATCCAATAATGGCAGCAAGGAACTAAAAATAAAAGCAACAGGAGCAGTAGATGTATTACCCCCACTTAGCACATTTGATGTAACCAACCTCAAAGCAAATGCTGCTGTGTTTAATGGGCAAATTAATAATACCAATTCACCACCTTACACCGAACGCGGTTTTGTATATTCTGCATCCTCAATGCCAACGCTCACCACTACAATTGCTAAAATAACAGCAGAGGTTACACTAAGTAGTCAGTTTTCTAAAAACGTAACAGATCTGATTATTGACCAAAAATACTTCGTAAGAGCGTATGCTATTAACAGTTTAGGAACAGCATACAGTACCAACGAGGTAAGTTTTACCACAAGAAATGGAAAACCAGTTTTAACCACAACACCCTGCACCAATTTAACTACCAAAACTATAACAAGTGGTGGGAATATTACTGATGACGGAGGATTATCTATTGCTGAACGGGGTATTTGCTGGAATACAATGGCAAACCCAACAATCGATATCATTAAAACCTCCGACGGTTCAGGCACTGGTAGTTTCACAAGCAACATTATAGAATTAACACCTAACACTAAATACTTTGTTCGGGCTTATGCGACCAATAGTTTTGGTACTGTTTATGGGAATGAGATAAGCATAACTACAAAGCAAATAGTTACACCCACGCTCAACACTTCTGATGCCACCTCGATAACCACTACCACGGCAATCACTGGGGGTAATTTAACCGAAGATGGTGGAGCAACCATTACCCAGAGGGGTATCTGCTACAGCACAACCCAAATCCCAACCACGGCAAGTAACATAATATTTACTAATGGAACAACGGGAGCATTTACATGTAACCTGACTGGGTTAACTCCTGGCATAAAATATTATGCAAGAGCTTATGCTATTAATAGCGCAGGCACGGGCTATGGGAATGAGATAAGTTTTACTACAACTGCAATAGTTCTTCCCACAGTTATAACTAATGATGCAACGGCAGTAACTACAACCACTGTCATGAGCGGGGGCAATGTAACCAATGATGGAAACGCAGCAATTACTGAAAGGGGAATCTGCTACAGCACAACACCAACTCCAACCACCGCAAACATCAAACTAGTTATATCTGGAACAATGGGGTTATTTACATGTAACCTGCCAGGGCTAACCTCTGGCTTAAAATATTATGCAAGAGCTTATGCTACCAATAGCGCAGGAACAGGTTATGGAAAAGAGATAAATTTCACAACATTTGCTTTAGTTGATAATGATAAAAACTACTATAATGCAATTACAATTGGCACCCAAACTTGGATGAAGGAAAATCTGAAAACAACCAAGTACCGTGATAGTAGTACAATAACTCACATAGCCGATAACACCACATGGACCACCCAAATCACAGGTGCATATTGCTGGTACGACAACGATATCAACAATAAAACCACCTACGGTGCATTGTACAACTTTTACACTATGGTGGATAACCGCAACCTATGCCCCACGGGCTGGCACGTACCTACTGATACCGAGTGGACAACACTTACCGATTATCTGGGCGGCGAGAGTATGGCAGGAGGCGAGTTGAAAGCCATCTCCACACTGTGGAATGATCCCAACACAGGTGCTAACAACAGTAGAGGTTTCACAGCGTTCCCAGGCGGTTACCGTCGTGAAGATGGTAGTTACTACGGCATTGGTAACGGAGGTTACTGGTGGTCGGGTACTGAAGCATGGGATCGTAAACTGTATTACGATCAATCTTCTATCGGTAGATATGACGGCAAGAAGGGTTATGGTCTTAGCGTTCGTTGCGTGAAGGATTAGCAGACAATTCGATTATTTGTTTTATTTTTTAGGAATACTGTCAGTTATATTTATTACCCAAACCCCGTCATGGTTCAAAACCCTGACGGGGTTTGCATTTTCACCAGACGCTTCCAGGTCTATCGACTCTGGAAGGTCTTGCACCTTGGAAAACCCAGTAGAGTTCGAAGAACCTACTGGCGTTTGGTTGATGAAAGGGTGTGTATTCCTTTTAAATGGGTGGGGTGTTAAAAATGATAACCTATTCAAATAAATATTTGTCCTTTTATAGCAACGTAGTTGCGTAATATTGGTAGGAAAGAATCACAGTATGTATTTAAGCTCCGTAGGAGCGAAATATAAATCAACGCATATTTCGCTCCTATGGAGCTTAGAATTTTACGTTATCTGTTTTCTACAAATATTTCGTTCCTACGGAACTTTTTACGGACGATAATTAAAATCAAAAAGTTTGTGTTTTCAATACCCCACCCGACAGATTTAATACTTCCCAAAGAAAAAAATATCAAACCCAAACCCACAACCAAACATACTATCGCAATTTGCGATATTGGTATATGTAAGAGTTCCGAACTTTTAGAAAGTTCGGAACTCTCTGTTTTAACATACTAGACGCTTCTAGGTCTATCGACTCTGGAAAGTCTTGCACCTTGGAAAACCCAGTAGAGTTCGAAGAACCTGCTGGCGTTTGGTTGACAAAAGCAAAAGGATTCGCTGGAAACAAGCATCTCTTTAATATGGAAAAGAGATCCTTCGCTGCGCTCAGGATGACAAAGGATTCATATTACAATTCATCATTATTAAGGAAAAGGGATTGAAGTTTCCAAAACACATTGTTTCTTGTCATGCTGAACGGAGTGAAATCCGAAGGATTCGCTGAAAGCAACCATCTATTATGTTTCAATGCGTAGAAGATCCTTCGCTCCGCTCAGGATGACAATGGGATCATATTACAATTCACAACCCCACCGCCCCACATCATCACAGTATCACAGCAACACATCATCACAGCATCACAGCAACACATTTTTTTAATATTTCGCTTGCATATTTCCGAACATTATTTTAATTTTAAGTTACAAATCGATGTTCTTTTAGTATGTGATTTTTTTATTAACTCTTTCAGGTCATTTTTGATTCTTAGGAGTTGGCATTTAATTCATCTATCTAAAAAACATTAAATTAAAGTTATGTTAAAAAATAATCCTAAAAAAAAGTCATTATGCAGCAATCCAATTCGAACTTTATGAACATGGTGCAATCCGTGCTTGCTAACCTAAAAAAGGATCAATCGCATTGGGAAAGTGAAACGGAAATTGTTACCGAGGTTAACGATGTTGAAAAAGAATTTAATTCCATTATGGAGACCTCAAGCGATATTTTGGGTCTCGATCCTAGGGGCTATACAACGGCTAAGAACGATGCTTTTGATAGCATTACAGCAGGAACACATAAGCTTTGCAAAAAGATGTACGTGTACGCTAGCCGCCATAAGGATAGCGCATTACTATCGCTTGTTGACCATTCGTTGAATTCGCTTTCGGGTGGTATAGAAAAGGATGCAGTAAACCGCTGTAGTGCAATTGTTAAAAGGGCGGAGTCGATGATTACCGTATTACAGCCATTTAAGATAACAGAACCTGAGCTGGCTGCTATCCGTAGGTTGATAACCTCCTATAATGAGCATATCGATGGACGTACGAATACTAAAACTAGTAAGAGTACCCAAATTCAGGATGTTTCTGATCAAATCAGCTCGCTACGCGAACGCCTTATTTTGCTTGATAATCTGATTGAAGGTTTTATTGACGATGATGAGGTGATTACTCGTTATAAAACATCACGGGCAATTATTAATTATGGTCAATCTAAAACATCAAAGGGTAAAAAGAAAGTTACATCGGACACGACTAATACTCCAAGCTAAGGTAATATGAGGTTAAGCTATGATTATTTATAAAGTCGATTAACCGTAAAGCTTCAAAAAATTTCGCAAAGAACGTAAAAGTCAGCGCATTTTTTAGCTGACTTTTGCGTTTTTTGCGTTTTTTGTTTGCATACTCTTTGATTATCAATGCGAATTTAGAGTTGAATAAAATAGCTAATACAATCAATAACTCCGCCTTTTAAGGCGGAGTAAAAGAGAAAAAGGGCATTGGGCTTTAGCCCAACATCGAATATATTATTAATGATAGAATAGAATGAACTCAACATTTTACACTTTTAGGAATATTCCCTAAAAGATATCACTACTGACCGACTAAAATATTATATAATTCATGAAATACTTGATATTACTACATTTAATATATAGGTCGCCCCTAATAGGGCTTGTTTTTCGGTTTAATAAAAATTACTACAAATAGATCGTCGCTCTGCGACTATAAAAAGCAGCATTGCTGCGAATTATTTGTAGAATAAATGATTAAAGTTTAGCTAGAAGCAGCATCGCTGCGACCTATTGATTTTAGATTTTTTCTCAGTTAATAATGAAAAGGCATAAACAAAATTGAAGGCTAAAGCCCATAGAATTTGTTGATTATAACCTCCACCTTAAAAGGCGGAGTTATTGACTTAACCATTAATTGGCATCACTATATAATGTCTATTATGTTTCATTGCAAAACTCTTTCAGGGTTTAAAACCCTGAAAGAGTTAAACACACATGGCACAGTTTTGGGTAGTATAAAGAAGATTGTGTAAACAGGAATTAAAGGGATAATCTCTTGCGCTGAAGTGGAGCGTAGCGGAACGAAGCGCAAGAGATTAATTGAAAAACAAAACTAACTTTAAACCAAAATACACA
>JABFRB010000015.1 GCA_013141385.1 Bacteroidales bacterium
AAACATCGAGGAGGCTTGGACTTCGCCTATCGCTCATTGGGGCTTAATTCTTAATCAGTATTTGATTATCTTTGAAAATAGGTGTAGACAATAAAAAATCTGTTTACACAATCTTCTTTACACTCTCCAGTTTTGTAAACAATATCTTCATATATCTATAAAAATTATTCAGCTGATATAATAAATCCTAGAAACGATACATCATATATTCAACTCGATATATTAAGTACTCAAAACGTCTTTATAAATTATCAAAACGACACACAAAACCTTCTTCTTGTCAAACTAAATTAACGAAATGCTTCCCTAAACTATCAACTTGAGGTATCATACTATTAACTTGAGTCACTAAATTAACGAAATGCCATACTAAATGAACAACATGTCATATTAAATTAATAAAATGCTATACTAAACGGACAACATGTCACATTAAATTAATAAAACGCTACACTAAATGGTCAACATGTCATATCAAACTAATTAAATGCGTAATTAAATGGATAACATGTCATATTAAATCAATAAAACGTCTCATTAAATATATAACATGTTATATTAAAATATCAAAACGATACATAATATTACCTTCTTGTCGAACTAAATTAATGGAATGCTTTATTAAATAGATCAAACCCAAAATATAAATTATATATACTATCGCAATTTGCGATATGGGTACATGTAAGAGTTCCGAATTTTGAGAAAGTTCGGAACTCTTTAGTTTGAAACCCAAACGGATGGAATGATAAAAAGTGATATCCTATTCAAAAGAATGCTCGTCCTTTTATAGCAACGTAGTTGCGAAATATTGGTAGGGCAAAATCACAAAATCCATTTAAGCTCCGTAGGAGCGAAATATAAATCAACGTATATGCCGTTCCTACGGAGCTTGAAATTTAACATTATTTATTCTCTACCAATATTTTGTTCCTACGGAACTTTTATAAAATCAAAAAGTTTGAATATTCATCACTCCTCCCGATAGGTTTAATATTTTCCAAAGAAAAAATATCAAACTACAATCAAACCTACTATCGCAATTTGCGATAATAGGTAATTGTAATATCTCCGATTTAAAAAAATGCTTAAATGATTTGCACCACCAATAGGAAAAACCTTATCTCCCTTTTCCTTTACAACATTAGTAGCAAAAACGGTAAATTGCATACTATGTAACCTTATTACCTTATTTGGCGGGTTTAATTTATATTTCTATCCCATAATAAGGTAATAAGGTTGAATCGTTGTTGTTTGTTTTCTACTAAGGTTGTTCGAAAAAAGATAAGGTTTTTTAATTGATTGGTTTGGCGTTAACCCCGTCAGGGTTTTGAACCCTGACGGGGTTTGTACTCTCACCAGACGCTTCCAGGTCTTTTAGACTCTGGAAGGTCTTGCACCTTGGAAAACCCAGTAGAGTTCGAAGAACCTGCTGGCGTTTGGTTGACAAAAGCAAAAGGATTAGCTGAAGGCAAGTATTCTAGATTCTTCGCTTCGCTCAGAATGACAAAGGATTCATATTACAATTCATCATTATTAAGGAAGGGGGTTGAAGTTTCCAAAACACACTGTTTCTTGTCATGCTGAACGGAGTGAAGCATCTAAGATCCTTCGCTGCGCTCAGGATAATAATAGGTATGTTTCTTTATAGTAAAATCAAAGCACAAGATTACTAACTTCAAATCACCCTATTTTTAACCCACCAAATTATCCCACCCACAAATTACTATCATCCCACCTATTTTTTTAACTTTGGGGAAGTTGTAATCATTTTAATACTTCTCTATGGATAATAAACTTTCTGCTGGTTGGAGGAAACTTCTTGAGGGTTTCCCGTGGTTTGAGGGTGAGGGTAATTTTCCATTACCTGCTTATTCAGAGTTTATGCCGCCTCCAAGGGTGGGATGTAGTCCGTACGGAGAGGTTGACTCATCAACTTTTAGGAGTAAAGATGAGTATGGTTGGTATATCCCTGAACTGGAGGAGGAGCTTGAGCTCAAGCCCGGGCTAGAGCATATCTCAAAGCAGATAATGCACTACATCGAAAAGTTGGGAAAGGGAATCACAGAATATCATATATCTGGGCACGGCAAACAAAATCTTATCGATAATCCTTACTGGCCTCCAGAGCTTGCAGAACAAGCTGGTAAATTGGAGCATGAACGGTTTGTTGCGTTTCTAAGCCTTGCACTCTCCCGCACACAGGACGATAAGGGGCGTGTTCGTTGGACACTTTTTGGGGGTAGCGAGCAAGGGCCTGAAAATACTTTCTGGAAAAGTTTCTACACCTCTCCCACCAATGAAATAGCAGAAAAGGAGTCATTATCATTTATTGCCAGCATTCTTAAGGATGCATATAGTGAAATTGTTGATGATTGGGCAATGCTAAAAAACGCAGGTTTTAGAATACTTCCAAGCGATTCATCAACCCCACTACCAAAGTGGACTGGGGATTTTATAGTAAACAACCAATCATCTTATGACGAGGTTCGTTATCTGCTAACATTCCTTCCATTCTCAAATCTTCCTGATGCTGTTAAACAGCTCTATTTCTCTGGGAGGTTAGCCCTTCTGCCATTTCCCGGGAGCCTAGTATTCTGGGGTATGCCTACATATCGCAATTTGCGATATGAGCTTCCAATGGCAATGCAAATTCCATTGCTTAAATTGGTGTCGAGGCATAGCGGGCATGGTGGGCTGCGTGTACCCCAATCGGGATGGCTGCATGAACCTCGCCCAGGGAATCATAACGATATCCAGCACGATTTGGTAAATAACACCTACCATCGTACGCATCGCTGGCAACGTGTTCATGTACATGAGGATGAACTCCTATCCCACCCTCGAGTGGCAAATCTCAATAAAGTACTTTTTAGCACTGAGCTGGATTCAATGGGTTTGTACGATAAGCCAATGGTAAAGAATTGCCAGATTTGGACTCGGGATTTCAAACTACTTATCGATGGACCAAAAGCAAACGCACACGCAATAGCTAAAGCAGAAATCACGCTTGGAAAAGGAGGGCTTTTCGGCTACCGATTTATATTTCCAGCAATGCGTGTTGGAAAACATGAGGTTTACTGGCATCGTCCAGTGGTTGCTTACAATTTGCAGGAAACTGGCGAAACCAAAATTCTTTCGGAATCACTGCTGGGTTACATGGTTGCCTACGATACTAATTCGACCGATATAGCCAACCCCATTGAACTATGGCCTAGGTTACTGCGGAGGAAAACACACCTAACGGCAATTCATGATATCAACTGTAAACACGATCATTACCACCACCAAACGGCTTTTAATATTATCAACCTACTTGATCATTCCGAAAAACTTGATTGTAAGCCCCTTCCCTACGATTTTGCACGACATCTAATTAGATACGGTAAACATGCATCGTTGGATCAATGGATAGCAGATCTTCCAAATCATGCTAAAGACCCTGAAACTGGGAAATTCCTAAAAGACGCGGTTGAAAAGGTGATTGAGCCTGTGGTCAAAGCACGGGCACTTCCGTACGCATTAACCTACGAACAAACCGCTAAACGGGAGTTTGAGGAGGCTTGGTGGATCGATATCTACTACCTTGCTCATGGAAAATTTATTAATAAAGATAATGCCGATTGCATTCACGATGAGGTTACTATAAAGCAATCACCTCATCATCACAGGGATTTGGAACAATTGGGTGATTATCTAATTTCGCGCCATCGCGAAGCGATTCGTAAAGAGGGCATGGAGGGCAAGGCATTCTGCGGAGAGCTGCCATTCGGTTGGAAAACCGATTTTGCTTTTGATGTTTTCGGAGGATGGAAGCGAAACCACGAAGGGCATACCTACGAAAGGAATATCCTTGTGGTTATCCCGGGAAAAAATCGCAAGGAGGCCGTTGTTATGGGCGACCATTACGATACTGCCTATATGGAGGATATTTACGATAAAGATCGAGGTGGTACTGGTGCAAGAATTTCAGCAAATGGTGCAGACGATAACTATTCGGCTACATCTACTCTACTTCAAGCGGCATCAATATTTCTGAAGATGTCGAAGCAAAATAAGTTGGAAAGGGATATTTGGCTGATTCATCTTACTGGTGAGGAGTTCCCATCCGATTGTATGGGAGCACGCAACTTTTGCAAAGCGATAATTGAAAAGACGTTGAAACTCCATCTTGATAAGGATAATACAATCGACCTGTCGGAAACTAAGATTGTGGGTGCTTTTGTAATGGATATGATTGGTCATAATAGGGATAACGCTAAAGATATCTTCCAGATATCGCCGGGTAAAAGTTTACAATCGCTTAAAATTGCCCAGCAAGCGCATATCGCCAATATGATTTGGAATGTTAGCACCCACGATTGGAACAGGAATCCTCAAAGGCTAAACTCAACAAGGGGAAAACGCTCCACCGATGACAAAACCATGCCCGAAATTGCACGGCATCTGCCGCTAAACGGCGAAGTGCGAACCAAGTTCGATCCATTCAGTTCCATCTACAACACCGATGGGCAGATATTTTCGGATCTTGGTTTGCCCATAGTCCTCTTTATGGAGAATTACGATTTGCATCGTACCGGCTACCACGATACTAAGGACACAATGGATAATATCGATTTGGATTACGGTGCTGCGCTAGCCGCAATCTGCATTGAAACAGTGGCAAGGGTAGCTGTTAATGAGTAGATTCAAGTTACTAGTCACTAGTTGCTAGTTTTGTGACTTACAATATTTAACTTTGGTCGTAACCATGAAGTTTTGCATCAATCATGATATCATGCAAATAAAAAGATATCAGCAACAAGCATCTAGTAACTTGAACTATTTTTATACCCATGAAGAAACTAATTATATCCCTAGCACTTTTAGCAATTACTTCAACTGCAATTTGCCAAACTAAGCAAAATATTCAGGCCTGTATTAAAGGGTACAATCTAACCGATACCATTCAAATTGACGATTTGATAAGAATAGGCGAGCTATCACTTAATACTAAAGAATACTCAATTGTTGGTTTTGGTTTAGTATTTATGGGTGGCGTATTCCTTACAGAATTTAAAAGCAATTCCAACAAGCTAACCGATGAGATGAGGAGCGCACTTACCGGTTTAAAAGGGAAGAACATGAGGGTAATAAAGATTTGTTTTGAGAATATCACTATAGTCACCCCTTCCGATAACAGAAGGAATATCGGTGCATTGATATATAGACTTAAAATAAAATAGTTACAGAAATCAACCCCCATATTATTGGTTATAAAATTCATAACTACCGTTCTAAAGAAATTTGGAGATTAACCAATGGACTAGATAATAGTTATATCTCTCAAAAATTGAATAGCCACTCAGTAACTACAATCCCCCATTTTGAAATGATTTCTTCCATAATTGAAGTGAAATTCACCGAAATTGAGTTGACTTTTGGCTGAATTGAAAAAACATAAGGTAGAATATAGAAGAATTCCCTATTTTACATTCCCTCTCTCTGTCTTTTTGAGTATATGTATCTAACCACATTAAAGATATATAGGTAAGTAGTTGGGAAGGTGTGATGGTTTATCGTAAACTTTTAAGATCAAATCCTCATTTGACTGTAAATAACTTTGGTTAGCTTTGAGATAAAGATTACAAAAGATACTTTTGTATACGTAATATTACAGTTGGAGGATAAATGAAACTAAAAATTACTTTTCAGGTTGCGCTATTTTCACTAACGCTTTTAAGTCTGCAATTAGCTGCTCAAGATAGTACTGATACTTGGCCAAATTGGCGTGGATCAAATGTTGATGGTGTTTCGCCGAATGGAACACCACCAACGGAATGGAGTGAAACAAAAAACATTAAATGGAAAACGCCAATTCCAGGTAAAGGTATTGGAACGCCTGTGGTTTGGGGAAACCAAATTTTTATTACTACAGCTATTGAACTTGATAAAAAAGCAACAGAAGAGGCAATTAAAAGGCTAAAAAAAACGAGCCCTACTTTTGTAAAGTTATTCGGTATGTCAGGGACAATTGAGAATTTTTTACAATTTGTAGTTTACTCAATTAATCGAAGTAATGGTGAAATTATTTGGAAAAAAGTTGTGCGTGAACAATACCCTCATGAAGGCATAAATAATAATGGCAGTTGGGCATCAGCATCATGCGCAACCGATGGGGAACATGTGATTGCATTTTTAGGTTCGTATGGAATTTATTGTTTTAACATGGATGGAAACTTGATTTGGGAAAAAGATTTTGGCGATATGCAAATTGAAAACGCTTTTGGCGAAGGAACATCACCAGTTCTTTATAAAGACAAATTAATCATTGTTTGGGATCATGAGGGACAATCAAAAATATATGTTTTAAATAAAAAAACAGGTGAAGAAATCTGGCAAAAGAATCGGGATGAAAAAACAACATGGGCAACTCCTATAGTTGTTGAATTTGAAGGTAAAGCACAAATAATAGTACCTAGCAACAATAAATCGATAGGATATGATCTCGAGACCGGTGATGTAATTTGGAAAATCAATGGATTAAGGGAGGATATAATTCCTTGTCCTGTATTTGATGGAGAAAGAGCCTTTTTAATGACTAAACTAGGTATTCAGGCAATTAACTTAGAAGTTGCAAAAGATAATTTAGAACATTCAAATGCTGTTATCTGGACTAAAGATAAAAACTCATCCTATGTTCCCTCTCCTTTATTAAAGAATGAAAAACTATATTATCTAAAGGGAAGCTGCGCACAATTAAGTTGTGTTGATGCCAAAAATGGAGAAATCTATTATGCCGCTTTAAAACTAGAAGGATTGGCTGGTGTATATGCCTCACCAGTTTGGGCAAATGGGAATATTTATATAATTGACAGACGGGGAACATGCTCAGTAATTAAAGATGGAGCTGAGTTTAAAGTCATTGCCAAAAATAAACTTGACGATAATTTTGACGCATCTCCAGCAATTGTGGGGAATGAACTGCTACTAAGAGGATTTAAAAGTTTATATTGTATTTCTAAATAACGATAGTTCTTTCGATTTAATGACATCTCCAGACCCCAATAAAACATAGCTAATTGTTGATAATGGGAATAAATCGCTGTTATCAACATACCCCTTGTTCTACAAGATATACAGCGGATTAGCAACAGTTTGGCTTGACCAGTGGGATAGCAATGCGGCTCCGAAAATTATTAGGACACATGGCATCAAATATTATGGGTAATTAAAAAATTCTCTTCGCAGAGAAAAATAAATGTATATGGGGTTCTAATTTTTTTGAAAAATTAGAACCCTTTTAAAACAATAAAGGGCTTAAGATTTGAACTAAATGTAATTATCAAAATTTTTCGTTCAGCAAAAAGTTATGAGTTGGATTTAAAATATATTAGTTCTTTTATAAATGATAATTTTATTATTCTTTAGTACACACAAACAATCATATTAGATTATTTACGTATGAAATCAAAATTGAACTTTAGCTGGATTTATTGGCTTACATTTTCTGTTGTTATTTTCGTTACATCGTGCAAAAACAATGGGTTTCCAAAATTGATATTAAAAGAAGGGTTCAAAGGAAAGATTGATTTAAAAAATGTGCAATTAGCAGGGCCTTTTTTATACGACAGTTCAAAAACAAATGAAATAAATTCTATAGAGGAGAACAATTTGGAATGTTTTGGTTTAAGGGAGGACAGTTTAAGTGAAAAGGATTTTCTTAAAATTAGCTATGAGTCCGCAACAAATAAAAAATTTCTTCATCAAAACTTTAAAAATATATCGTTTAATGTTACCTCTGATAATATTGATTTTCTAGATTTGATTGGGAAAACTGGTATAGTGGGGAAAGAAAGTAATTTTTACCTTGCATGTAACATTAAAAGCGATAACGAGCAAAAAATTATTTTACTTGCCAGCACATGCTTTGGAATAAAAATCTGGTTAAATAACCGCTTGATACAAAAGGAGACAGGAAAAATCTCATTCCCCAAAGGGTTTGACTACTTTATGACACTGCCTCTTAAAAAAGGTAAAAATTTTTTAATGATAAAAACAAATCGTGGAATAAATCATATATGCTGGAGATTGATATGTAAATTTTCCGATATCCAAACGGCAAAAGAGGAATATGGAATAAATTGTTTTACAGATTTCATTGTTAACCCCATTGTACAAAATCAAGATACGTTGAATACATATGTTGGGGGATATATGGCAGGAAAAACCATTAAGGTTTATATTTCTGATAAAATTAACAATCACAAAATATATGACAGCATAAACGTTACAGCAGATGCGGTTGGCTATTGCCAAATTCCTGTTAACTCTTTAAAAGATGATTTTTATAAATGTTCTTTTATATCGCCGCCTGATACATTCAAAGAAATGTTTTATCATGGGGATATATTAAAGTTAAATGATTCGTTTAAAGCAGAGATTGAAGCTTTGAAAATACTTAACAAACAAGATAAGGCAAGTCTTGATGGAGCAATGGAAAGACTTGACTATTTATTGCATAAAGAATATCTAATTAAATCGAGGAGTGAAATAAAATTTAATGATAAAAACGTGATGATAACTGCATTTTCTATACGAAACATATTGGAAAATGCAAAGAAGGACGAAAGCAAACTATATAAAAATGCCCGGGAAACATATTTAAGGGCATACCTATCAAAAATAGATGGACAATATCAATATTACATGTTTCATGTTTCAGATAAAGTACTGGCACAAAAAAATATTCCACTGGTTATTGTACTGCCCTTTTCTCATAACCCGTTAAGCCCAATGTTGAAAAGCTGGTATCTTTCTAATATAGATCAAATTGAATGGGAAAAACAACTTGCAGATAATACAGGTTTTGCCCTTTTATGGCCTTATCTCAGGGGCAATTCATCTTCTAGTCCCATTAGCACAACTGATTTTTTCGAAGCCTTTGAAGATGTTAAACAAAATTATAATATTGATCCTGACAGGGTGTTTTTAATGGGAGATTGTGCCGGTGCGACCAGAGTGCTTATGCTGGCAAGCAGATATCCCGACATGTTTGCAGGCTTATCTTTATTTCAAGCCGTGACAAAATCTCAATTTGACGCCTACAATATTCCAATCAATTTTGTAGGCAACCTTTTCAATATACCAATCTATGTTTACCACAGTACTAAAGATGATGTTATCTCTGTAAGTAATTCAGATGATTTTGTTAATTTGGCAGAAAGTTATGGATTTAAACCGCTATATAACAGAAATGAAAAAGAGTCCCATTACAATTTGCCTAAAAACTGCCACTATCCAATATTTCAATTTTTTAAAAACAAACACAGGAACCAATGTCCTGACACCATTTATTACACAACCTATGAACAAAAGTATAACAAAGCATATTGGATCAGGTTAGATCAATTTATACAGCAAGGTAAAGCAGAAGTTACAGCAATATATGATAATAATAAAAACAGCATTCAAGTTAAAACAGTAAATATTTCTGAATATACTATTTTCCCGAAAAATCTTAAGAGTGATAAAAGCAAACCCATACTCATCTATACAAATGGCAAGGTAAGTTATAAAGGTTTAATCTGCGACAGTATTTGTATCAATTTAGGCCAGAAAAAACCGTTGAACAACCAGAAAAACAAATACATTGAAGGGCCCATTAATCACTTTTTTGCGGATAAGTTCGCATATATTCAACCAGACAATGACACGTCTATTTCCGGTATGATTTCGAGGGATTGGGGCCAACAGGCTTTCTTCAACCTGAATACAATAAAGGAAAATAAATATAATGAGTCTTTTAACGATTGTAATATCATACTTTTTGACAACCAATATAAGAACCCTAAAATATGCGATCTTATCTCCCGATTACCTATAAAGTATGATAAATCAAACTTAATATTCAGGAATGAGGAGATAAAAGAGAAAAATCTTTCTTTTTGTTTCATATACCCCAACCCGTTTAATACAAAAAAATATGTTTTATACATGGGTGCCAATCGAGCAGAAGATTTCCGATTGTATGGAAAAAATTTTGTAATCATTGGCAATTATGATTACGTGATATGGAATAAAAAAGGTTACGAGATTAAAAAAGGATTTTTTGATTTAAACTGGCAGTAATAAATTGAAATTATCATATATCCCAATGGCTATATGAATGTTCGTTTCTTATTAGTATTAAGTAAAAAGTGCTTGATTTTTCTCTTTTTTCAACTTTAAATAACTTTTACTATATTTACAATCAGAGTACACAAACCCGCTAGCACTTAGCATATTTTGTCAAAACGAACATTATTCCGATAAATAAAATGAAGAAAGTCTCAATATCTTGCAACCTTATTCTGTTTGGGTTTTACTTTTAAAACAATAGTTTCCAAACATTCAAATGAACAGATAAAAATGAAAAAAGTAACTGGAATTGGCGGTATTTTTTTTAAGTGTAAAGATCCTAACAAAATGAAGGAATGATATAATACTCATCTAGGTTTGAATACTGACCAGTACGGGACAACTTTTGAATGACAACAAGGAGCAGATACAACAAAGAAAGGGTTTACCCAATGGAGCCTTTTTGCCGAAAAAACAAAGCGTTTTGAACCATCAACTCTATAGTTTATGATAAACTATAGAGTTGAAAACATTGAAATACTTGTTGAAGAGCCAAAGAAAGAAGGTGTAACAATAGTTAACGTATGAGTATGGAGAATTCGTTCATATAATGGATATTGAGGGTAATAAAATAGAACTATGAACCCTAGTGTATGGCAAAATTGTTGGCGGGGTAACCAAATAGTTAAAAAACTTCGTGAAAAAATAATTACTTCATTAACTTGCAGTTAATTTGGGTATAACCTTTAAAAAAAACATTAAATTATTTAGAAATGATTCTGCCGATTGTATCATACGGACAAAGTGTTCTTAGAAAAAAATGTGAAGAGATAGACCAAAACCACCCAAACCTGAACAACCTCATAGAGGATATGTGGGAAACGTTATACCCTGCTGATGGTAGTGGGCTTGCTGCACCACAGGTCGGTCATCTGATAAAACTATTTATCGTTGATAGTAAGGAGGTATTTGATAGAATGGACACGGAGGAAAGAGCTGAACTTTTTGCAGGAGACGAAGGTATTAAGGAAACATTTATAAATGCAAGAATTATTAAGTATTCTGATGACTTATGGATTGAGAATGAAGGATGCCTGAGCATCCCAACCTTATCTGAGGAAGTAGAAAGATCATGGGCAATTGAAATTGAATATTTCAATAAGGATTTTCAGAAACAGACAAAAATTTATTCAGGAACTACAGCAAGGATAATTCAGCACGAATACGACCATACTGAGGGTAAATTATATATAGATTATGTAAATCCATTAAAAAAAAAATTGATTAATAGCAAACTGATTAAGATTTCTAAAGGAGAGATAAAAACCAAGTATAAAATGAAATAAAGAAGATCTAAAAACTGAATTTCTATAAAGAATAAGCATAGTACACAACATTTGTAAGTTCTCACAAACCTACACTCAAATCAACGATTTGCAAAATATTTATAATTTCCCTACCACATTTACTTTAATTGGTTGCTTTTTACAAATTGAATTAAATAAATAGTCTACCTTCGGAGTACAAAATCAATATAAAGTATTGAGCAATTTATAACATAAATAAATGAAAAAAACTGCTATTTTATTGATAGTGACATTATTGTCAGCAAACGTTTTTTCTCAAAGTGAAGAATTCGTTTATACAAACTCACCATATGGATACAATGTTGAGATTAAATTTCCAACTAAACCAATTCTTAGTGGGAATGTAAATTCTCTTTCCGACCCCCCAGTTGCAACGTTAAATCTTCAAGTAGAAGGGGGTTTAAATTATCAGATATTAATTCAGAAAAAAGTTGCTCTCTTGAATTGGGTAAATACTTTTAAAAGACTTGGTGGAGTAGTTAAAAGCAAATATGAAATAGGCAGACTAAAGGTAACGGAAATGGAGATTCAACGTCAAGGTGTTTGCTATAAGTATAAAATAGTCTTATATGGCGATGCCTACATTCTGGCATACGTCTCTAGCCAGTCATATGCTCAGGATAAAGACGTGTTTCCATTTTTTAATTCCCTAAAGGTGAATGGGCAATTAGTTCAAAATCCCAATACTGACAATAGTAAATTTAAAACCTATGCCATTAATTATTCCTCTAAGGCTAAAACCGATACAATTACAAAAATTGTATACGTTAATTCCAACTCAAAAAGTAGTTATCAATATGAAAAGTTATCGAATGTAGATAAAAATATACCCAAAAGCACTACATCAAACCCTTACCGTTTCGCTTTAGTTATAGGCAATGAGGATTATAGTTCTCATCAGGTAGATTTAAAGAGCGAAAGCAATGTTGATTATGCAAGAAATGATGCTTCGGCATTTAAAGATTACTGTATAAATACTCTAGGCATACCAGAGAAGAATATTACCTTTTTACTTGATGCTACTGTTGGGCAGATTAATCAGGGCATTGATAAGCTTAAACTACTTTCAAAAGCGTGTAATGGAAAATCCCAATTAATTGTATTTTATGCTGGACATGGGCTCCCTGATGAAAATACGAAAGAACCCTATTTAATCCCCGTTGATGTGAATGGTGCAAATGTTACATCAGGAATTAAATTACAGGATTTATACTCAAGTCTCACAATGTTTCCATCGGAGCGCATCACGGTTTATTTAGATGCATGTTTTACGGGAGGGGGCAGAAATGCTGGTTTAATTGCAAGTCGTGGTGTAAAGGTTAAACCGAAAGAGGGTGTCCTTGCTGGAAATATCGTTGTATTCTCATCAAGTAGTGGAGAGCAATCATCACTTCCCTTTGCTGATGAAAAGCATGGTATGTTCACCTATTATTTACTAAAAAAACTACAAGAGACTGAAGGGGATGTAACCTACTCAGAACTATTTGAATCCTTAAATGAAAAAATATCCATTGAAAGTTTACTTGTAAACTCCAAAGAGCAAAACCCTGTAATTAATACCAGCCAAGATGTGGCTGAAACATGGAAGCAGTGGAGATTAAAATAATATGAGTTTGCAACAAATAAAAGATGGCGACACAACTAAAGAATTGACAATTACAAAGTTTTTACTAACTTACGGGTTAAAGTTGGAAATTTGCCATCCTAAACTATATCGCAAAATTTAAAAAGCTATATAAAGCAGATATTAACCACTAACAAAGTACAATAATGGAAAATTCAACATTTTTTCTGACGTATCTACTCACATTCATGTTCTGCGTAGCAGTAACGGTTGGTCTAATCTATTTAGTTAACAAAGGACTTAAACGATTCTTTAAAGTATATAGTAATGATATTGATATCGCAAGGTTTTTTGTTAAGTTAACTAACATTATTATAATACTTGGAGGTGTTGGCGCCGCCTTAAAAAACACTTACAATGTAGGTGAAAAGTCTAACTGGCTAACACTTATATGGGATTCCGCAGCACAAATTCAGGAATCATTAGGTCGTCTGTTTACAACATTAATAGTTTTGGCTATAACATTTTTTATTCTTCACATTGTTGCTAGATTGATTAAAAAATGAAACACCCATGTAATTGAGATTACATATACACCAATGAACAGAATATGGGTGTTCCATACGCTCAGTACTGAGTCTTAAAATTATAACCGTAACTTATTAATTATTAATGAACTAAAAACATGTACGTATGAAAAGTTGGACAGAATTTCATATTGCTATTGTTTATTTTGCGGGACTATTCATTGCGCTTACTTCAAGTGTTCTAATTGTTTTATATCTACGACCATTTAAGTTTGTTATTAATAAATTAACCGAAAAATTTGATGCACTCTGGAGTGGTGGTTTTATTTCAACAATTATAATTGCTGGGTTATTGGGCTCAATGGCTGTATCTTTCAGAGACTGTGAAGGGAAATATGACTATCTACTTAAATCGGAAAATGCAACCATTTCTAAAGGACTGGAACAAGTTTCAAGTTCCTTTACCTATGTGGCATTAGTTTTAGGGCTCTGGTTAATTATCATTTTGATTTTATCGCTAGTCAGAAATAAAAGTAAAATGCCGATTAATTAACTAGATATTCAATTTGTTACAGTTAGTTATTGAGCCAAAGCAAGCATTCTAAAGTTGTAATCCATTAAATAAAATGAATAGTTTGTTAGCTGATCGACATTAAAGATTTTGCTAATTTAGCAACCACTTTTTAACTATAACAAATGAAACAATATCTTTTACTAGCACTCTTCTTTGTAATAACCGTCACATCTTATTCGCAAAATTTAACCGATGAAGAAACCAAATTATATAATCTCATCATGGAATATTGGAAAGCGAATGGGCTTCCCAACATTCCAATTTCTCCATCGCTTACTATTGTTGCCCAAACACATGTTAAGGATTTACAAAATAATCATCCCGATAATGAACCCTGCAATATGCATAGCTAGTCTGCCAAGGGTAATTGGACTCCTTGCTGCTATACCCCCGATCATACGCAAGCGCAATGTATGTGGAATAAACCTAGTGAACTAACATCATATAAGGGAAACGGTTTTGAAATTGCTCATTGGTCTAGTAGTAATGCCATTGCTGAAGATGCTTTGGATGGTTGGAAGAATAGTTCGGGTCATGTAATACTTAATCAGGATATATGGATCAACAGCACATGGAATACTATTGGTGTGGGCATTTACGAAAACTATGCAGTTGTATGGTTTGGAGAGGAAAAGGATAAAGAAAGTAAGTTGAACAATCAAACACAAATAAATATGGAAAGTGTATCACCAAACATCTTTGTAAAGGACATTAAAGAGACAATCGCATTTTATGAGATACTAGGATTCAAAGTAAATGCAGCCGTTCCCGATGAGGAAAATCCAATATTTGTTTTAATGACCTGCGGTAGCACAACATTCATGTTCCAAACCTTTGCCAGTCTTGGCAACGATTTGCCTCAAATCAAAAGACAAGATGGTGGTTCCCTTTTACTATACATTCAACTAAAAAGCATCAGAGCATTCTATGAGAAAATAAAGGACAAAGTCACCATTTTAAAAGGACTTGAAAAGACATTCTACGGTGCAACCGAATTTTCAATTATCGACAATAATAACTACATACTTACCTTTGCTGAGGATGAGAAGTAGCCTAAAACAAAATCAGACCTCACTTCCACTAATATTATAACAAGAAATGGACTGTGAATAGCCCATTTCTTGTTATATTTAACTTACCATCAAATTTTTATAACTATTTTAACCTTTCAACCTTTCTTTTTACAAAGAAAAGAGAGGTAATACTTTATCTAGGTTAACATTATCCTACAAAATAGCCTTCCATCTTAATGATTTATTGCTAAAATTAGTGTTTGATTTACAGAATCTATAAAGTATTATTAAAGGAAAAACGATTCTATGGATAATCAATTTTTGTATGTTTGTGTAAGCTAAACAACAGCTGCCAAGATAGTTTTTAAGCAGACCTCTTAACTATAATTTTATGAGTCAGAGATTACGCATTTTTTTGTTTATTATTATCAACTCGATATTTTATACGGTTCAAGGACAGGTCACTTTTATTATAGAATCGCTCCCTAGTACAACCCTCGAAGAGGACAGCATATTTATTTGTGGGTCTTTTAATAATTGGAATACTCACGATGAGAAATATTTACTGCATCCACAGCTAAATGGAAATTACTCTATTACCCTTCCTGCTGATACCGGAACTATCCAATTTAAATTTTTAAGAAACGGGAATTGGATGAAGGTAGAAACCAGCGAACGAAATGAAAACTTACCTAATCGTGTATTTACCTATGGCAATGGAAAAACAGTTTATGTGAAAATATTAAACTGGCAGGACCTTGGTGGAGTCAAGCATTTTAATTACTTAATACTATTTCTGTTCGCCGCAGCTTTCTATGGCTTAACATTATTATTTTTGGTATATCGAATCCAAAAATGCAACAGATCAAAATTCATTACTTTTTTAATATCAAACATTATTCTTCTAATTACACTTCTAGGTAGTGTAATGTATAATATAACAAACCTAATTTGGCAGTCGCACATTGCCATGTTGGGTTACGTGCTATTCTTTACTTGGGGTCCAACATTATTCATCTACATAAACACATTACGTTTACATAAACCGCCAAAAAAAATCTTTATTCATTATATCCCTGTACTCTTTATTGTTTTGTTCGTCGTATTAAGGTATATAAATTTTAAACCCTTAATGTTTCTATCAAAAGAAATAAATCTTCATCTAACTTTAGGGAGCACCATTGTGATGTTATTGGGGATTGGTGTAAATATTTATTACCATGCTTGTGCAGTAAAGTATTTACAATTAAACCAACAAACTAATGAGGATAAAACACCAAAAGAAGTTCAATTAATCAATATCATCTTTTTGACAAGCATCATTGCTCTTCTTTTTTTATGCATAAACATTCTACGCCTTACAACGGGTCTTTCATTGGGAATACAAATTAAATTCGAAATAGTTTTGATTATCCTTTCGTTTATCATTTTTGTTGAATTTTTTTATTACTGGAAATTTCCAGAAATACTTCGCGATAAGGTAGTACAACATCCAATTAACGATGCTAGCAATTTAATAACCCAGCTAACTGAGCTGATGAAAACATCAAAACCATTTAAAAATCCCGAACTTAATATTGCAGAACTATCAGACTTACTAAATACGAAGCCTCATATTCTATCAAAAATGATTAACGAACATTACAATAAAAATTTCAGAGATTTTATAAACGAATATCGTGTTAAGGAATTCATCGCCATGTCAATTTCCGAGGAATATAAAAACTATACCTTCCTCGCTTTAGCCTACGAAGTTGGTTTTAACTCAAAATCGACCTTTAATTTGGTTTTTAAAAAAAACACAGGGCTTTCACCTCGCAACTACATGAAGCAAAAATTCAATATAATCAAAGATAAATAACGTTGATGAACTGCTTTTATAATAGCTCCTTGTTTCCAAATCTTTTGTTTTAACCATAATTAGCAACTTGCAACTTACATTTGCTCATATATCACCTTCAATCATTTTTATAATCACCTGGGGCAAATCAATACCTCCAATTAAGTCCTAAATTCTAAAATAATCCATATTCCCCATTAAAAGTTAGTCCTATTTTATAAATTAAGTCGTTTTACAATACAGTTATAGCTTAATATTGCATTGTAATTATTCCATTCCTCTAGATATTATAAACTAAACCAATTTAACATGAAAAAAAACAATTTTATCACCCTTAAAAAGATTTTCTCTGCATGGGTTATTGTACTATTAACATCAATTGTAAGTATTGCGCAGAATGATGTTATGATGCAGGCTTTTTATTGGAATGTTCCTGTTAATGAAACCACTAAAAATGGAACATGGTATACGAATTTAACAGGGAAAATGACCGAATTAAAAAATGCAGGGTTTACCTCGTTATGGTCTCCTCCACCTTCCAAAGGTAATTGGGGTATCATTGATGTAGGTTACGGTATTTATGATCAATATGATTTAGGTGCATATAACCAAAAGGGTTCTACAGAAACTCGTTATGGAAGTAAAGCGGAATTATTGAGTTTTCTTTCTGCAGCACATGCATCACCCAGAATAGATGTATATGCCGATATCGTTTTAAACCATACCTACGGCAATTTTGGTGATGCTAGCGGAATTCAGAATGAAGAGGCAAACGCTGGACTCAAAGCGTATGTGAGAGCAGAACGTCTTCTCCCTTACCAAACAAGCGATATTAAATGGGTTATACCTAATGCTGCAGCCGGTGATTATTATATCCAGATTAAAGGCTATAATCTCGACTGGGCAGGTGTTTTAGGTGAAAGAGGTTACAATTTAAATGTAAACTGGCTAGGTTCAGCTGAAACTGATCCAAGTGAATGGGAAGCCGAACCCAACAATGGTGGTGGTAATTTCAACACTATTACTGTAAGCGGAAGAACTAAAAGGGCTCATGCTGACTATAGTGGAGATATTGATGAGTACAAAATCACTTTAACTGCTACTAAAACTATAGTTATTAAACTTACTGCAATGAGAGAAGCCTCAAACCCTTGGGCATGGGCATGGGCAGATCAAACAAGAGGTTATTACCCAGTAAATGTATGGTATAATAGTACTAACCTAGCTCTTACCACTTTAGAAGCACGCACTCCAACCAAAACAACCTATGTAACCCATACTGGTGCTGGTGAAGCAAATTTCCAGTGGGGTTGGGCTGATTATCATCCAGTTGATGCTGCCGATTGGTTAGGCGGTGATGATGGTACCGATAATATTATTCCAAATCAAAGATGGTTCGGTAATGACTTTAATACATATAGCGCTACCGTTCAAAGCAGGATGAATGCTTGGGGAACATGGTTAACCAACACAATTGGCTTCGATGGTTATCGTTTAGATTTTGTTAGAGGATTCCAAATACCATACGTTGCAAGTTGGATTAATAACCTACCTAAAATAGGTGGAACTACCCAAAGATGGATAGTTGGTGAATACTGGACAGAAAACAGGATGAGATTAAAACAATGGGTAGATGGTAATGCATCATCAGGAGCCACTGTTAATATATTCGATTTCCCTTTAAGAGCCAAACTTCACGATATGTGTAATGGTAACGGTGGCAATTTTGATATGAGATGGCTTGATCATTCAGGAATGGTTAGAGCCGATGATGGTTATGCCGTACCAGGAACTAAAGTTTGTACATTCCTAGACAACCACGATAATGCTAAAAATTCTGGGCAATGGGTAACAAAAGATTGGAAAATTGGATATGCATATATCCTAACCCACGAAGGTCGTCCATGCGTATTCTACAACCATTTCTACGCTGTTGCAGAACAAGATTGGGAAAATAGCAATCCTACCAACCAAGTAACTCCTCCTACCGCTTTAAAGGATGATATCAAAAAGTTAATGTTTGCCCGTAAAACCTATTTGGGTGGTGGATTAACAGTACTATCCGCTGATGGTAACCCCTACCCTTCTGCCGATGCATATAATGTTTATGTTGCCCGCAGAGCTGGTAATGGAACAAAGAGCGGAGCAATTGTTGTTATAAACAACAACGATAGCCAAACAAAAGGGCTATGGGTAAACAATTACACATCAGGATGGACAAATTGGGCTAATTTATGGCTAAAGAATGCTTTTACTGGTACACGTGTACAAGTTCAAGCCGACGGACGTGTTTGGGTTGAAGCACCTGCCCGTGGATATTCCGTTTATGTTTTAGAAACCGAATATGTTACATACGTTCCTTCTGCAGTTGCTAAATTCCAAAACACAACATTACCAGAAAACAATGAAATTGATATGTCTGTTTCACCAAATCCATCAAATGGTAATGTCAATATAAATGTAACACTGCCCGAAGAACTTAGCGCTGAAATATGCGTTTACAATTCTGCAGGTCAATTAGTGGCTAAGGTATTTAAAGGTCAACTATTTACTGGAAAACAATCAATACAGTATAATACAAGCGATTTAAAACCTGGACTTTACCTATGCAAACTTGTTGCAAAAAATCAGGTAAAAGTTGTAAAACTACTAGTGAAATAAAGTATTAAACAATAACTCTTTAAAGGAGGCCTTACTGAAATATGTAAGGCTTCTTTTTTATTAATAACCGGCCTCTACCTGTCTTAATATGTATAAATATCAACCTAAAGAAATTTAAACAATTTCTAATTGAACTCCTAAAAACATTAAATTTGGGCTTCATAAAACAGCCTATCCTATGACAAATAACTTATCACCAAAGCAAATTGAGATGATTAAAGGGTTTCAGAAAAGTGAAATCTCAGAGTATTACATCTACACAAAACTATCGAAGGTTATTAAAGACCTTGAAAATGCCAAAATCCTAGCACGTATTGGCAATGAAGAAAAAAATCATTACGAGATTTGGAAGAGTTACACCAACGAGGAGGTAAAACCCAACATGCTTAAGGTGCAATGGTACTATTTCGTATCGCGTGTATTCGGACTTACATTCGGTATTAAACTAATGGAAGTAGGGGAAAACAAGGCTCAAGAAACGTACAACAGCATGTTAACCGATATCCCAGAGGCAAAAAGGATAATGGATGAGGAGCATATCCACGAAAAGGAGCTGATTGGAATGATTGATGAGGAGCGCCTCCAGTATGCCGGCTCAATAGTACTTGGGCTCAACGATGCGCTTGTTGAGCTTACAGGTGCTCTCGCTGGATTATCGCTAGCACTGCAAAACACTAAGCTAATTGCAATGGCTGGGCTTATTACTGGTATCGCCGCCTCGTTCTCTATGGCTGCATCTGATTATCTATCAAAAAAAGCCGATAATACTGAGAAAAACCCAGCACGTTCAGCAACTTATACAGGTACGGCATACATTCTAACAGTTGCGCTTTTAATACTACCCTATCTGCTATTCAATCACTACCTACTTTGTCTTGGGCTCACCCTATTTACTGCAATTCTAATTATATTTGGGTTCAACTACTATATATCCGTTGCTAAGGATCTTAACTTTAAACGCCGCTTCACCGAAATGGCACTGATAAGCCTTGGAGTATCGGCATTAACGTTCGGTATTGGATTTTTGGTAAGGAATGCATTGGGTATTGATATCTAAATTCATCCTCAAAAAGCAAACCAACTATTGACAACATGTCCAACCCATTTTCAAAGCAAACAGGTTATACAAATTCCAAATTCAAACTAGTTTTTGCTTTGATATTATTACTTGGCATTAACAACAAGCAATTTGCCTAGACTCAGCCCTGCGGGTTGCATAAAAATATCATCAGCAACTAGCATAGGTGACACCCTGATTGCCAGCACCAATGAAAACCTCACCTATTTCTCCATTGACAAAGGGAATACATGGGAAAAATACGCTCATGGTTTTAACGAAGCACAACGCTCATCTAAAAAAGTATCGTTGGGAAATATGAATATTTCAATAGATGGGAAGAATTATATCTCCATAAATGGAACTGACTTTCAGCCAATTGGATATAGCGAAGAAATTAACTCCCTATTTATTCACGATTCTTTTTTATACATCGGAACAACAAACGACCTGTATAAACTACCCATTATAGAGTTCTGTAAAAAACATCTATTTGATTTTATGAATGGCGAATGGAATCTCAGCTATTGGCAGAACGAGTACTATAACAACCCAGCAAAAGATTATGTGAATTTTACAAAATTCCGCATCGATGATAAAAAAATCTATTGGTACAAAGCGGGCTTTGATACCAATCTCAATTTCGAAATCGTGTATCAATATTCGTGCGGGGAGTACACCGATATGAAAGACTCTACAGGCAGCACAATTGAGAAAAATCCAATACTTAGCTTTACTTTCCGTGAGGTAGATTTAGCAAAAGAATTGGATAAGGATATTCCGAAACTAGGATTCTCAATAATCAGCAATCAAATTTTCATCGATAAAACATCAAGTATTTCTAGCAATTCTTGATTTTTATTAGAAAATAATTGTGTTGAAGGAGACCTTCGAAAAATCTACCTAGTAGATATTAGCAATAACCAGTACGTTTTATATTACCATTAAGTTTTCCGTGCTTTTATTGCTAGTGTGGATTTGCACTGTCCAAAGTGAGTTCAGCAAAACTAATCCGTACTAAAATCTCAACTTTCATACTATTCCTTTCTTCCTCTCCTCTTTTCCGGCCTAAGATACCCTAGTTGGTAATTGAAATTCAATTTTTCACTGCTGTTTTAAAACAATGAATTAACTTGATATTGCCCTACAATATTCTTAAATTTGGTTTTTCTCCTTGAATTTTGCACGATAAAAAAGAATAATTAACGTAAATTCGATCTAAGTATAACATCTTAATTATCAACATAGCAATAGATTTTTGCCTTGTCATGCTGAACGAAGTGAAATCCGAAGAATTCGCCGAAAGCAATCATTTGTTTTCTAGATAATTAGTTCCTTCACTTCGCTCAGAACCGAGCTTGCGAACTCGGTGGAGCCAATGAAATCTTATATCGAACTCACGTTAATTAAGACATCTTTTAAAAAATTAGTAAAAATCGTTCGAATGATGAAAACATTTCAAAGTTAATCAACCGGATAAAGGAGTATACGCAAATGCATTTCAATACAGAAAACAATTTTGTTACCCTGATTATGTGGCTCATAAAAATGAGCATGATAAATTCATCTAAAAAGCAACAGCCTTAGAAGAAAAATTGAATAGTGGAAAAGTTATTGTATCTTTTGAAATAACCAGTTTCTTGAAAGACTGAATAACATATTCAAGGCTCTGATAAGAAGTATAGCAATTTCTTTATCAGGAACGGTGTTCGACAATAAACAACGAGTTACTAGCACTTGATGGCGTGGTATATCATTGTGGTGGCATATGGATATATAATTTGATAGATAAAATATTATCATAGAAAACATTTTATCTTGGCCAAATGAAACAGATCAGTGAAAGTGAAGAGAAGTACCGGAAAATCTTTAAAGAATCATTCGATGGTCTTTTTATTACTTTCTCCATAGAGAAAATTCTTCAACATTAAAAAGGAGGAGGCTTATTGTGAGCAAATTAAAAAAAGAGTTCCCGATGGAATCCTCGAAAAAGCATATTCCTGAATCGTGCCACGTTTGTCTAATCTATGAAAACGAGGAGCAGCGTCAAAAAATCGTTGCCGATTATATTGCAGAAGGACTCAGGAAAGGTGAACTTGTTCATTATTTTACTGACAAAACCACACCCAAAACAGTTCGATCCTGGCTTTTGGGCATAGGAATGGAACTATCTGAAACTGAAAAAACCGGATCGTTCAGCATATCAAAGGCTGAAAAAGCCTATTGTCCGGATAGTAAGTTCGTACTACCGCAGAAAATGATCGATGGATCTATACTCCGATACGATGAGGCAAAAAAAACTGGTTATAAGGAATCGCATGCCTGTGGTGAAATGACTTGTACCCTTAAGGACATTTCTGGCTCTAACCAATTGCTAGAATATGAAGTTTTGCTTAACAGTGTTACCTCAACTTTTCCCCACACCGGAATGTGCCAGTATGACGCCCGTCTTTTTAATGGGGCGGCACTGTTCAATGTGCTTAAAGTGCACCCTTTTATGATAGCTCAGGGGCAAGTAGTAAGTAACCCATTTTATATAAAACCAGAGGAATTTATAGCGGGGAATACATAGGCATGGTGGCACTGTACTGGCTGAAAGGGAAATTGAAAAAGGGACGACGTTTTATTTTACAATTCCTTAAAGAAGTAAATTGTAGAAAAATATTAGAAATAATAAATTGTACATAAATATATTGAGAAAAGACATCTACACTGAAAGGAAAGTAAAAAAAGGTTGATGAAACAATATCAGAAATACTTCACATTACTCACACTGCTTGTTGCAAGCTGCGTGCAAAAGCATGGAGACCCCGGACCGCATTACAGTGTGTCTCCGGACGATAGCACAATATCTGTTTTTAGTTTTGCGGTGCATCCATTGCACAACCCAAATAAACTTATGCAGGCTTACCAGCCACTTATTGACTATTTAAACCCTAAGGTAGAAGGTGTCAGGTTCACCCTTGAGGCATCACGTGATTATGCCAGTTACGAACAAAAGTACAAAGCCAGGAAACCGGAGTTTCTATTGCCCAATCCATGGCAAACCCTCCAAGCGATGAAGGCCGGATACCACGTTATTGCTATGGCTGGAGAACCCTGTGATTTCAAAGGTATCTTCATTGTGCGCAAAGATAACCCCATCCGAACGCCGCACGACCTGAAAGGCAAAACTGTAAGTTACCCGGCTTCCACAGCGCTGGCCGCCTGCATTATGCCCCAGTATTTTCTCCATCTCTCGGGTATCAATGTTTCTACCGACATTGAAAACCGGTATGTTGGTTCGCAAGAATCGTCTATCATGAATGTGTATCTTGGGTTAACTGCTGTCGGGGCTACATGGCCACCTCCCTGGAGGAATTTTCAAAAAAACCATCCCCGTGAAGCAGCCCTACTGAAGGTCATTTGGGAAACAGAACCTCTTATCAATAATTCGGTAATGATGCGCAACGATATACCAGCTGAAATTGGAGAGCAGGTTCGTAAACTCCTGACAGAACTTCATGAAACTGACCAAGGGAAAGCAATACTTGCAGGTATGGAAACCGCTCGTTTTTTTATAGTTTCAGACAAAGACTATGACGTGGTGCGTGCTTATGTAGACCGGTTTGAGAAGGAAGTAAGAAAAATTGAATTGAAATGAGACTAGGAAAAATAAGAAACTTCATGTTAGGAACACTCCGTGGCCGCCTTATTTTAGGGGTAGCATCAATCCATGCAGTAATGATGACACTTTTTATAGTGGATCTTACTGTAAGGCAGCGTGCTTTGCTCCTCGACCGTCAAGCTGATGAAGCGACCGCATTGGCTCAATCCCTTTCTACTTCAGCAGCAGTCTGGATCAAATCAGACGACATTTCTGGCCTACAGGAACTCATTGAGTCGCAAAGGCTTTATCCCGAACTTCAGTATGCAATACTCACAGATGAGCGTGGTCTTATACTTGCTCATACCGACCATGAAAAACAGGGGCTCTACTTGCTTGGCCTACCTAATAAAATCCACGATACCATATTGATTAAAACACCAGCATTAGTAGATATAGTTGTTCCGGCACAACTCAACAATCGGCATATAGGTTGGGTACGTGTTGGTATTGGCAGCAAGAAAATAGGAGAGAAACTTTCTCACATTATATATACCGGTATATTATATGCCTTTTTTGCAATTGTAATCGGGTCGCTTATCGCTTGGTTTATGGGTAGAAGAATCACACGAAGGCTCTATGCAGTGCAGGATACAATCAATAAGGTTAGAACTGGTAATTCAACAGCACGATCCAATATTGAAGGATCGGACGAGGCCGCCTCAATTGCAGCCGAGTTTAATATTATGTTAGACACGTTAGGGTCTCAATACACATTACTTTCTGCGTTAATCAACAGTCCCAGCGATATCGTTATTTTTTCGTTAGATAAAGAATATTGTTACACTGCTTTTAATGAGAAGCACCGTTCTGAAATGAAAAAGGTGTGGAAAGTAGATATCAAGATAGGGATGAATCTGCTTGAATGTATGCAAATTAAGGAATTAAGAGAACTAGCAAAACAAAGTATGGACAGGGCATTGAACGGGGAAGCGTTTTCCGAAATACAACATCAACCTGAACCCGATATTTATTATGAATTCAGCTGGAATCCTATCTTTCAAAACAAAGAAATTGTCGGGATAACTGCTTTTGTACGCGACATTACCAAACAAAAACAAAATGAAATACAAATTATAAAACTCAACCGGATTTATTCGGTGCTTAGCAACATTAATGAGGCAATTGTAAGGATACACGAACCTGAGGAAATGATGAAGGAAGCTTGCCGCATTGCTGTTGAGTATGGCAAATTTCAAATGGCTTGGATTGGTATGGTGAACACTCAGTCCAAAAAAGTAGATGTTGTAGCATCGTATGGCGATACAGGCAATTATCTCCAAGAAATAAATATTGATTTAAGTGATGAGAAAAGAAACAACGGACCTACCGGGATCGCTGTTAAAACAAGTAAGCATAAAATATCCAACAATATTGTTATTGACGACAGTATGGCACCCTGGCGGAACAATGCTTTAAAATACGACTACAAGTCTTCCGCTTCTTTTCCTTTGATTGTAAACGAAAAGGCTATTGGCGCTTTTAACCTGTATTCCGATGAAGTTGATTTTTTTCAGGAAGGGGATATAAAACTTCTCGATGAAATGGCAATTGATATATCCTTTGCATTTGAGTTTATCCAAGCAGAAACCAATCGCAAGCAGGCAGAAAAAGCGCTAAAAGAGAGCGAACAAAAATATCGGTCATTGATTCAGAAAATTCAGACAGCAATTATAGTACATGGTGGCAATACCCAAATAATAACTTGCAATGTCAAAGCACAGGAACTGCTTGGTTTAACCGAAGATCAACTATGGGGTAAAACAGCAATCGACCCGGCATGGCATTTTTTTCGAGAAGATATGTCCATTATGCCTTTGGAAGAATATCCAGTGAACCGTGTGATGGCTTCCAGACAGGTGTTAAGGAATTACATAGTTGGTATACACCGTCCTAACAATGAAAATGATGTATGGGTATTGGTCAATGCTGATCCGGTTTTTGATGAGAAAGATGAAATAAAACAAGTAATTGTAACTTTTATCGACATTACTGAACGGAAAGAGGCTGAAGAGGTGCTACACAAAGCATTAAAAGAGATACAGGATCTATACAATAATGCACCTTGTGGTTATCATTCGCTAGATAAGGATGGGGTGTTTGTCAAGATAAACAAGACTGAACTCGAATGGCTGGGCTATAGCTACGAAGAGGTGATTGGTAGAATGAAATTTACCGATCTGCTTACAGAAGAGGGTGTAAAAACCTTTAGGGAAAATTTTCCACGATTTAAGATTGTGGGCGAATTGAGAAACCTTGAATTCGAATTAATCCGTAAAAACGGATCCATACTACCTATACTGGTCAGTGCAACAGCCATCACCGACAATGAAGGGAATTATTTAATGAGCAGATCTACAGTGATAGACATTACCGAACATAAGAAAAGCCAAGAGGCTATACAAGAAAGCAAGAAACACTATTATCAGATCGTGGATCTTTCACAGGATATGATTGTTATACACCAGTATGGAAAAGTGGTTTTTATCAACGATGCTGGTGTCAAATTGGCAGGAGCTTCAAACCCTGATCAGATTATTGGTAGATCGGTTTTGGAGTTTGTGCCTTTAAAACAAAGAGAAATTGCCCAAAAGAGGATGCAAGCCGACTTAGTTGAGGGCGAATCATCGGAGGTTTATGAGCAAAAACTCCTTTGTCTCGATGGAACAGAAATAGATATTGAGTTACGAGGAATGCAAATCAATTATCAAGGAGAAAAAGCCATTCAATTTGTAGCACGAGATATCACTGAACGAAAAAAAGTCGAAGAAGCATTGCGGACGGCAAAGATACTTCTTGAGCAGACAATAATGCAATCACCAGTGCCTATGGTATTGGTAACTATGCCAGATGCTACGATCCGTTATGTCAATCCATCCGCCCGGCAGTTTTTGGGCATTGATGATGAACCTGACCTAACCAATACACCTCTGATGAATCTTAAGATCTCCTTCCGAGACTTTGATCTACAGGGTAACGAGGGATTTCTTGAAGAACTACCATTGGTACGAAGTCTTAAGGGAATTAAAACAGAGGGGGAAGAACGATACATTCTCCGCAAGGATGGAACTATTCGCTATGAGTTGGTAAGTGGGACACCAATTTTAGATAATAACGGGCAGATCATTGCTGGTTATCTCATTATGATGGACATCACCGAGCGCAAACAGGCAGAAAATGCCTTAATCAAGAGTGAAGTAGGCCTTAAAGAAGCACAGCGCTTAGGCCGACTTGGTAGTTGGGATTGGGATGCATTAACAGACACCATTATATGGTCCGAAGAGTATTATCGTATATATGGTTTCGATCCGACACAGCACCCGCCAGGTTACATAGATCATTTAAAGGCATACACACCTGAGAGCGCTGCACTGCTTGACGAAGCAGTGAAGAAAAATATGGAAACAGGTGAACCTTATGTACTTGACCTGGAACTTGCACGAGCAGATGGAACGCGATGTTGGATCACTGCCCGCAGTGAAACAAAACGCAACCAAAAAGGCAAGATTATAGGTCTGCGTGGAACTGCGCAGGATATCACCGATCGAAAACAATCGGAAGAAGAAATTCGGAAACTAAATCAAGAACTCGAAAAACGCGTATTTGAACGTACCTCGCAACTGGAAGCGGCAAATAAAGAACTTGAAGCATTTTCGTATTCTGTTTCACATGATCTACGTACACCACTCCGTAGTATAGATGGATTTAGCCAGGCTATTCTTGAAGATTATTCAAATATGATTGATGCACAAGGGAAAGACTACTTGCATCGTATACGCTCTGCAACGCAGCGCATGGCACAACTCATCGATGATATGCTGAACCTTTCACGAGTTAGCCGTAATGAATTAATTATTCAGCAGGTGAATATGAGTAATATTGCTCAGGAAATTGCTATAAATCTTAAAGAAACCGAACCCGATCGGCAGGTTGAATTTATTGTTCATGAAGGAATTGAAGTACAGGGAGACAGTAGACTCCTTCTTATTGTTATGGAAAACCTCATTGCAAATGCATGGAAGTTTACTTCAAAGCATCCAACGGCACGTATTGAGTTTGGTACACGACAACAAAATGATACAGCCGTGTATTTTGTTCGCGACGACGGAGCTGGTTTCAATATGAAATATGCACAAAAACTTTTTGGCGTGTTTCAACGGTTACATACCACGATTGAATATCCAGGCACAGGTGTTGGATTGGCAACAGTGCAAAGAATCATTCATCGGCATGGAGGCAAAGTATGGGCAGAAGGGGAAGTTGAAAAAGGAACTACATTCTATTTCACTATACCATAAAAAGTAATATCATGGCAAACAAAACTATTTTATTGGTAGAAGATAATCTTGAATACGTACGACTCATCCAACAGGTACTCAAGAAAAACAACATATCCATTCCTATATTAATTTTCATGGCCTTATTGGCCTTAACGGCTTGTGTGAACGAACCTTTGCAGCCCATGCGCATTGGAATGCATGTATGGCCCGGATTTGAACCGTTGTTTTTGGCACGACATATTGAAAGTTTGAATGAAAGAGATTTTCGCTTGGTAGAATTCTCAAACGGTTCGGAGGTTGGTCGTGCCTTTCGCAACGGCACACTGGAAGCCGCCTGCCTTACTCTGGATGAAGTATTCTACCTTATACAGGATGGGATGGATCCTGTGATCCTACTTGTCATGGATGAGTCCCGTGGCGCAGACGCAGTGCTGGCTCGTCCGGAAATTAAAAGTCTTTCGGAATTACGGGGGAAACGGATCGCAGTTGAAGTAAGTGCTGTAGAAGCTTATATGCTCATCCGCACCCTGCAAAAAGCAGGCCTTACCATGAAAGATGTTACACCTGTGTATCTCCCAATTGAAAAACATTTTTCAGCTTACAAGAATGGTCTTGTTGACGCAGTTGTGACCTATGAACCTGTTCGCACCAAACTCTTGGAACAAGGTGCGGTGGATTTGTTCAACAGTTCCATGATGCCGGGTGAGATTGTGGATGTGTTGGTTGTCCACCGTGATTATCTGGAAGGTCATCCAGAAAGAGCCATCTCCCTACGGAAAGCATGGTTTACGGCATTGGAACAGATACGCCAGTCTCCCCATGAATCAGCTAATTTTATGGCTATACGTGAGCAGATGACCACAGATGAATTTGAGTCCTCGCTACAACGAATCCATTTCCCGGATGAGCAGGAAAACCATATCCTACTTAAGGGTAATGCGCCCAAACTGTTAATCGTTGCAGAGCTGCTTAAAACAGTGATGATAGAGTCGGGTCTACTTCGCGAAAATATTCCTCTGAAGCCTCTTTTTGTGCTTCAAGAAACGATGAAAACAAAGTGATAAAATGGCACTCTTAACACATAACAAAAAATTGCGGTCGTTACGGTTTTGGCTCCCAATACTTCTGTTGCTATTTGCCATCGGTAACGGTCTGATACTGTATGTTATTAAGATGCGGATTCACGAAACCAAGTTCGAAATGGACTTCAAGAAAAATCAAACGTTGCAGGCTGCCAGGATTCAGTCCGAAGTTCAACGCTGGGTGCTGCGTAACGACTTGGAAATGGTGCAATCTATCTTTGCCGAGCTTGGTGTAAACACTGATTTAAAGATGTCCCTGTTTCTCGACGAAAAGAATACAGTGCTGGCTGCCACGCGCCGTGAATATATCGGACGATCGTTAAAAGTTGAATATCTCGGGTTGGACACTATAAATAATGGGAAGATAATTGCAGCCATGCAAATGGCAAGGCAGACTATGAGAGGTAGCTCCTGGTTCACAAGTGATAGAAATGAACTGATTGCTTGTTTTCCGACCTCATTGCCCCTGCAATCAGGAGATCTTGGAGTACGCCGTGGGGGCATGATTCTGGTATGTTACGACCTTCGTCTGGAAAAAACTGACAGCCTTCATCTTATAAAAAATGATTTTCTTATCTATTTTACCAGCATCCTTATCATCATGTTGGTACTGAGCATCAGTATGCATTTTCTGATTACTCGCCGACTGGAACGGTTAAAATCTGCCATGACAGATTTTGCTAGTGGAAAAGCTGTTATTGAGTATCCCTCAAGGCTTGGCGATGAAATTTCCCATCTGGTTAAGCGGTTTAATGAAATGGCAACCACCATCCACAAAACGATGGAAGAAATACAAGATCTATATAACCATGCTCCATGTGGCTACCACTCTCTGGATGCTACAGGCATGTTTATGAGGATCAACGACACTGAATTGTCATGGCTTGGTTATACACGGGAAGAAATTGTGGGGAAAATAAAATTCCAAGACCTACTGACCCCAAAAGGTCTAATTCTCTTTCAGCGTGAATTTCCTAGCTTTAAGGAACGTGGTTGGGTACACAACCTTGATTTTGAGATGTCGCGAAAAAATGGCACTATTTTGCCCGTGGTACTAAACGCCACAGCTATTAAAGATGCAAACGGCAATTTTGTGATGAGCCGTTCAGTCATGCACGATGTTACTGAACGCAATAAGGCAGAAGAAAAAATCAGAAATCTAAACCAGGAACTCGAACAACGTGTCGAACAACGCACAACACAACTTGTAGCAGCAAACAAAGAACTTGAAACTTTTGCCTACTCTGTTGCACACGACCTGCGTACACCATTAAGGGGCATTGATGGATTTAGCCAAGTACTCCTTGAAGACTATCAAAATAAATTTGACAAGCAGGGGAAGGCCTATTTACATCGGGTTCGTTCTGCAGCACAACGTATGGCTCAACTCATTGATGATCTATTAAACCTCTCACGTATTAGTCGCAGTGAAATGAATATCCGGGATGTACACCTAAGCGAAATGGCGCATGAAATTGCTGATAACCTTCACGAAGCTCAACCAAAACGTCAAGCAGTGTTTGTAATTCAGGAAGGAATTAAAGTTATGGGAGACGGACGGCTATTACGCATCGTTTTGGAAAACTTAATTGGAAATGCATGGAAATTTACTTCTAAACATTCGACAGCACGTATCGAGTTTGGAATGCAGCAACAAATTGATAGTGTAAGATATTTCATTCGTGACGATGGTGCGGGTTTCGATATGAAATACTCACAAAAACTTTTTGGGGCATTCCAACGCCTGCATACCACCAACGAATTCCCTGGATCGGGCATTGGGCTGGCAACAGTACAACGAATCATTCATCGGCATGGTGGTAAAGTATGGGCAGAAGGGGAAGTTGAAAACCTGTCTGCCGATAAGGCAGGATGGGCTACATTCTATTTCACAATACCATAAAAACGGAAAATCATGGCAAACAAAACTATTCTATTGGTGGAAGATAATCTCGACGATGTCGACTTAACGCTTCGTGCATTAAAAAAGAACAATATTAAAAACGAGGTTACTGTGGTACACGACGGTGCAGAAGCGTTGGATTTTCTTTTTGGTACCGGAAAATATTCTGGTCGCGATCTTACGATTATGCCAACAGTAATCTTGCTCGATCTCAAACTTCCTAGAGTTGATGGGCTAGAAGTGCTGCGTCAGCTCCGTGCAAACGAGCTCACCAAACTTCTTCCTGTGGTTATCCTAACCTCATCCAAAGAGGAACAGGATATTGTGAACGGGTACCGTTTTGGGGTGAATAGTTATGTTCGAAAGCCAGTAGACTTCAATCAATTTGCAGAGGCAGTCAGCCATCTTGGCCTGTACTGGTTACTGATTAACGAAGGACCGCCAATTAATAAAGGAGAATTATAATTATGAAATGTCCATCCCGCTTTAGCGGGACCAATAGGGATGATTAAAATATGGACATTCCATCTGAGTCAATTAAAAATCAATATTAAAAACTACATACAATACTATTGTTAAGCAGTCAATTAGTAAAATTTAAACAGATGAAACCACTACTGCGGATATTAGTTGTTGAGGATTCGGAAGATGATGCCCTTTTGGTACTGCGTCAAATTAAAAAAGGGGGTTACAACGTTGAACATGAACGTGTCGAAACTGCCGAAAAAATGAAGGAAACACTCAAAGATAAAACGTGGGACATCATTCTTTCCGATTACTATTTACCACATTTCAACGGATTAGAGGCATTAAAACTCTCCAACGAATCAGGAATTGACATACCGTTCATAATTATTTCCGGCGCTATTGGTGAAGAAACCGCAGTGGAAGCCATGAAAGCTGGAGCTCATGATTATATTATGAAAAATAATATATACCGCTTGGTTCCGGCGATTGAACGCGAATTGCGTGAAGCGAAAAACAGGGCTGAGCGAAAATTGTTAGAATGGAAACAGATACAAGCAGAAGCTCTAAGGGTAAGCGAGGAGAAGTACCGCTACATGTTCGACAATATTTCTGATGGTATTTTCCTGCTCGAGGTTACCGAAGACTACCATTTTCGTAATCTGGAAATGAATACTTCTTTTCTGGCATTAACAGGTCTCAATCGCGACTTTATGCTTGGAAAGCTTATTGAAGAAACGGTTCCAGAAGAAACCGCCAATATAGTAAATGCTAAATATCGGCACTGCGTTGAAGCAGGGCACCCAATTGAAGAGGAAGTAGAATTAGATCTACTCACTGGAAAGCGCATTTTTCTATCTACACTTATTCCCGTACGTAACCATACTGGATGCGTATATCGAATTGTTGGGATTACCCGCGACATCACCAAACGTAAGCAGATTGAGGCAGCACTACGAGAGAGTGAAGAAAAACACCGTATCTTGTTTAGGGATTCACCAGATGCATATTTGATTCTCATAGATGGTATCTTTGTGGATTGTAACCAAGCAACCGAAGTGATGATGCGAGGCAATCGAACACAAATTATAGGACTACCACCAGAGAAACTTTCCCCTGAACTTCAACCTGATGGAAAAAAATCATCGGAGGCAGCAAAGGAAAAGATCAGAAAAGCTCTCCAAACTGGCACTAACACATTTGAATGGATGCATCGCCGGTTAGATGGAATCGATTTTTTGGTTGAAGTATCCATAGCATCCTTGATGTTGGAAGGGAAACCTGCCTTGTTTATTACATGGCGGGATATTACCAGACGTAAGCAAGCAGAAGAAGCACTACTAGAAAGTGAGGAACGCTATCGGCAATTGGTCGAAATGTCGCCAGATGCAATTGCTATTCACCAGCAAGGCCAAATTGTTTATATCAACGCCGCGGGTGCAAAACAATTCGGCGCACAAAAGCCACAAGAAATGATTGGGAAACCAATCCTTGACCTTATTCATCCAGATTATAGAGATGCTGTCATTCAACGTGTTGAAAAAACATTGAAAGGTAAGAGTGCCCCATACACCGTAGAAAAATTCATTAAACTCGATGGGACAATCTTCGATGTTGAAGTAACGGCTATACCCTCGGTCTATCGGGCCAAACCTGCTACTCAGGTCGTTGTACGAGATATCACCAAGAGAAAGCAAGCTGAAGATGCATTGCGGGAAAGTCAACTATTTCTTTCTGAAGTGATTGAAAACAGTGGTGCACTTATTTATGTAAAAGACCGCAATGGTTATTACGAACTTGTTAACAGGAAGTGGGAAGAAGTTACCGGCATAAAACGAGAATTTACTGTCGGAAAAACCGATGAGGAATTGTTTCATGGAACTGTTGGCAAAGAGTTTCGCAAAACGGATACCAGAGTAATGGAATCGGGTAAAGTTATTGAATCAGAGGAAATACTTGAGGATGCAACGGGAAAGAGATTTTTCCTTTCTGTAAAAATTCCTCTATGGAACAAAAATAATGAAATTAAAGGAACAATAGGTATATCAACGGAAATCACCGAACGCAAGCGGATAGAGGATGAAATAAAACTTAAAAACGAGCAACTTATAAAACTCAACACCGAAAAGGATAAATTTTTCTCCATCATCGCTCACGACCTACGCGGTCCTTTCAATAACTTTTTGGGGCTAACAGAAATAATGGCCGAAAATACACCAAACTTTACAATAGACAAAATACAATGGATTGCAGAAAGTATGAGAAATTCAGCCGCTAATCTTTTTCGTCTTCTCGAAAATCTGCTTCAGTGGGCAAGAATTCAACAAGGACTAATTCCTTTTAACCCTGAGTTAATGTCTTTGCTCCCGATCGTAAATGAAAGTTTATTAGTAATGCAAGAACCTTCAAAAAATAAGGGAATTGAAATATCCTGTGATATTCCAGAGGACTTAAAAATTTTTGCTGATAATTTCACATTTCAATCTATAATTCGGAACCTCGTTTCAAACGCTGTTAAATTTACCCCAAGAGGAGGAAAAATAAGCCTTTCGGCTAAAACTACTGGGAATAAAAGCGTTGAAATTGCCATTAAGGACTCTGGCATAGGGATGAATAGTGCAATGGTTAATAATCTATTCCGTCTCGATGTTCGAACAAATAGACCAGGTACAGAAGGAGAACCCAGCACAGGGCTTGGTTTGCTACTGTGCAAAGAATTTATCGAAAAGCATGGTGGAAAAATTTGGGTGGAAAGCCAAGAGGGGAACCTGTCTGCCGGCAAGGCAGGAGGAACAACATTCTATTTCACAATTCCGTAAAAAATTAGTATCATGGCAAACAAAACTATTCTTTTGGTGGAAGATAATCTCGACGATGTCGACTTAACACTTCGTGCATTGAAAAAGAACAATATTACAAATGAAGTAATAGTGGCATACGACGGTGCAGAAGCTTTGGATTTCCTTTTCGGTACAGGAAAATATGCCGATCGCGATCTATCGATTATGCCGACAGTAATTTTACTTGATCTCAAACTTCCTAGAGTTGATGGGCTTGAAGTGTTGCGTCAGCTCCGTGCAAATGAACTTACAAAACTTCTTCCAGTTGTTATCCTAACTTCATCTAAAGAGGAACAGGATATTGTAAATGGATACAGCTTAGGAGTGAATAGTTATGTTCGAAAACCTGTTGACTTCAACCAATTTGCCGAGGCGGTCAGCCATCTTGGGCTATATTGGTTGCTGATCAACGAAGTACCGCCAACTAATAAAGGAGAATTATAATTATGAAACCATTATTGCGGATATTGGTTGTTGAAGATTCGGAGGACGATGCCCTTTTGGTTTTGCGTCAAATAAAAAAGGGTGAATACGACACTGAATATGAACGAGTACAGACTGCCGAAACAATGAAAGCAGCACTACATAAAAAAAATTGGGATGTTGTTCTTTCTGATTATGTAATGCCCCATTTCAACGGATTAGAGGCATTGGGGGTGTTAAAAGAATCTGGCATTGACATACCATTCATAATTATTTCTGGTACAATTGGTGAAGAAGTTGCTGTGGAAGCAATGAAAGCTGGTGCTCATGATTATATCATGAAGAATAATTTAAAAAGGCTACTCCCTGCAATTGAACGAGAGTTACGTGAATCAGCAGATAGAGCAGAAAAAAGGGAGTTTGAACAAAAGCAAAAACAGACCGAAAAATTGCTCCATGAAAGTGAAGAACGATTTCGTCGGTTAGCAGAAAACGCACGGGATGTGATTTACAGAATGACGATACCCGATGGGAAATATGAATATGTAAGTCCAGCAGCTCTTTCGATTTTTGGATATTCACCCGAAGAATGCTATAATGCTCCGTTACTTATCAGACAGGCAATCCATCCCGATTGGAATAAATATTTTGAAGAACAATGGACAAATCTTATTAAAGGTGAGATGCCTCCTATTTACGAGTATCAGTTCATTCATAAATCAGGAGAGGTTCGATGGTTAAATCAACGCAACATTCTGGTATGTGATAATACTGAAAAACCAATTGCGATTGAAGGGATTGTTACTGATATTACTGAACGTAAACAAGCAGAAGAAACGTTGAAAGAGCAGTACTCTAAGCTGCAGGGTATCATTGAAAGCACAGACGCTTTGATCTTTGCTTTGGATAGGCAGTACAGGTACACCAGTTTTAATCATGGTCATGCTTCCATGATGAAGTTAATCTACAATATTGATATCAAGATTGGTCAGAATATGCTCGACTATATGATGGTGGCCGAAGATAGGGAAAAGGCGAAGCAAAATCTTGATCGAGCATTAAACGGGGAACAGATTATTGAGGAAGCATATTTCGGAGATGAGTCCAGATCAAGATTATATTTTCAAGTGTCGCATAACCCTATAAAAACGGAAAATGGTAACATTATTGGAGTCGTTGTTCTTGCCCAAGATATTTCCGAACGAAGGCAGATGGAAGAGACTCTGCGTAAAAATGAATGTACTTTAAAAGAAGCACAACGCGTTGGTCGGCTTGGCAGTTGGGAACTCAATATTATCAACAACCATCTCACATGGTCCGACCAAATCTACCGCATTTTTGAAATTGATCCTATTGAATTTGGTGCTTCCTACGAAGCCTTTTTAAATGCTATCCATCCTGACGACAGAGAAAAAGTTGATTTCGCATATACCAATTCCCTTAAAACCCATACTCCTTATACCATTGATCATCGTATCCGTTTTACCGATGGAAGGATTAAATATGTGCAGGAACAGTGTGAAACCTTTTATGATAGCGAAGGCAAACCCTTACGTTCCGTTGGAGTAGTCCAAGACATTACTGAGCGAAAAAGTGCAGAGGAAGCAATACAGCATTCAGAGTATGTAACATCAATAATGAATCAAATATCCAACGCTTTTCTTACTCACTCCGATGATGAAATATATAATCAAGTTTTAGATATTATTTTGAAGATCTTTAATTGTAAAATTGGATTGTTCGGGTATATTGACCAGAATTTCGATTTAGTCATTCCAAGTTTGACTAGAAATATATGGGACAAATGTCAGGTAGAAGATAAAACAATTAAATTTCCTCATGAATCTTGGGGTGATACTCTTTGGGGAAAAGCAATCAGGGAGAAAAAAACTTACACCTCATCCGGAACGTTTCATATTCCAATAGGACACATGCCCATCAATAATTTTATTACTGTGCCGATTGTTTATTGTAACGAAACGATAGGTTTGCTGTCCCTAGCAAATAGAGATGATAATTTTTCTGAGGAAGATTGTGATTTTTTGGAAAATATTGCAAGCTATATGTCCCCAATTCTAAAAGCCAGACTCCAACGTGACGAGCAGCTAATAAAACGTAAGATCGCTGAGGAAGAGGTCTTAAAACTTTCTAAAGGAATTGAGCAAAGCCCTGTTTCTATCATCATAACGGATATTAATGGTTCTATTGAATATGTAAATCCAAAGTTTTGCGAGCTAACAGGTTATACTAAATCAGAAGTCATTGGTGAAAATCCAAGAATATTGAAATCAGGTTTTAGTGCTATTACTGATTATAAGGTTCTATGGGATACTATTAATTCTGGAAAGGTTTGGATTGGAGAATTCTATAATAAAAAGAAAAGTGGAGAGTATTACTGGGAATCCGCTTCCATTGCTCCAATTTTTAATCCGAATAATGAGATCATACATTTCATATCGATAAAAGAGGATATTACTGAAAAGAAATATCTACTTAATGATTTAGTTACAGCTAAAGAAAAAGCGGAAGAAAGCAACCGCCTGAAAACTGAATTCATACACAATATGTCGCATGAAATCAGAACACCCATGAACGGAATTATGGGTTACTCCCAGTTGCTAAACGAACCTAATTTATCCCCCGAAAAACAAAAACAATTCACGAAAATTATTAGTAATAGCAGTGCGCAATTACTACGAATTATGGATGACATTCTAGAAATTTCAATGCTAGATGCCAAGCAAACTAAAACGATTGCCAATAAAGTATGTTTAAACGATTTACTATTAGAATTATTCTCAATTTTCGATCTAAAAGCCAAAGAGAATAAAATCCCTTTATACTTAAAAAAAGGATTGCCTAACAGTAAGAGCATAATATTTACCGATGAAACAAAACTGAGTAAAATTTTAAGCAATATACTGGAAAATGCGCTGAAATTTACGCTTACTGGTTTTGTAGAAATAGGGTATCAATTGCACGATGATCTGATCAAGATATACGTTAAAGATACGGGAATAGGAATCAACCCAAAGATGCAAGAAACCATATTTGAACGATTCTCACAAGAGGATAAGGAAAATACAAGGCTATATGGAGGGTTAGGATTAGGATTATCAATAGCAAAAGAAAATGCCGAACTAATCGGTGGGAAAATTACATTGAAATCAGAGAAAGGTAAAGGTTCAACTTTTTATGTTACCATTCCATACAAACCTGCATTTTTAGATGAAGAGATTAATAAGCCGAATGTTAATACAGCAAAAATAAGCGAGTTAACAGAAATATATACAATATTAGTAGCAGAAGACGAGGAGGTAAACTACTTATATATTGAAACGTTATTTGAAATAAATGCACCGAATATTAAAGTTTTACATGCAACAAATGGACAAGAAGCGGTAGAAATATGCAAAAACAATTTAGAAATAGATCTTGTTCTCATGGATATAAAAATGCCAGTAATGAATGGCTACGAAGCAACAAAACAAATAAAAATAATTCGCCCCAATTTGCCCATAATTGCACAAACGGCCTATTCAACTGAAGGAGATAAAAACATTTCAATATCGGCTGGTTGTGATGATTTTATTTCAAAACCGATTAATGGGAAAAAAATATTTCCATTAATTGCTAAATACTTGACAAAGAAATAAATAACACCAGTTTGATATATGAGCTGTGATAATGTGTTTATTTGCAGATATCTATAATCACTTAGTGCGATGATGGAAGGTTGATACCGAGCTTGCGAGTTTCGGTTCGCTCCAGTTCCATTATTGACTTCGTCGAACTAGTTCCGCTGAGCTCACTACGTTCGGTTCGTAAACTCGGTTCCATTAATTAAAATAAAATAAACTCATTGATATTTAGATTGATACATTGTTTCTTGAATCGAACTCACGTTATTTTAGGAAGATACCGTCAAATGCAATATATCACTTGGCAGATTGAATAAATCACCTAATAAATGTAATAAATCGTCTGTAAGAGCCTTTAAACACTTTTCTTCCTTGTTTAATGAATAATATTCTTTGCATTTATTGCGTGAAAAATTCTTCGATAGTGCGAACATGTTGTGAAGAGATTTCAACAAACTCGAATTTCCTCATGTTCAATTTGCCAATAGGAAAGTAATCACTACCTTGGTTTCGGATTAACAGGGTATAAGTATCCCCTTCGTGTCGAGGTCAAACGGTGGAACGACAATACCAACAAAGCAAACATCATGGTAACAAATAAAAAAATAGCTATCCTAATTGATGGGGACAATGCCGAAAGTAAGCTTATTGAACAGTTTATTGCTGAGGCTGGGCGTTTTGGACGGGTAACAGTTAAAAGAATTTACTGCGATTGGACCGATAACCGAATGAATAGCTGGAAAGCGGTGATTAATAAGTTTGCCATTCGACCCATCCAAAAATTCGCCTATACAACTGCAAAAAACTCTACCGATACCGCTTTAATAATAGATGCCATGGACTTACTCCACTCCAAACAGGTGGATGGGTTTTGTATTGTATCTAGCGATAGCGATTATACAGGACTGGCTCATAGAATTCGAGAGGAAGGTCTGTTTATAATGGGCATTGGTAAATCTCATACACCAGAAGCATTTGTAAAAGCCTGCGAAAACTTCACATTCTCCGAAATATTGCACCCAACCGAAGTACATGAAATTAAAAAAATACAAAAAAAGGTAAACAAGAAAAAGGAAGTAGAGAGTGAAATAAAGCCTATTAAATTACCAGAGCAAAAAAAATCTGGCACAATCGACCTAAATGTTATAGGCTCGCTAAAGGAATCGGGCATTATAAATATCAACCTTAAACAAATTGAATCGGCATACCAAATGATAATTGATATAGATACAGGGCAAGCACTGCTATCAAGATTCTCTGAAGCACTAAGAAAGGTTGACCCAACATTCGATCACAGAAACTTCGGTTACTCCTCCTTCAGGAAATTTTGCGAAGCACTTGAACCCGATTACGAAACAGTTCTCCACGAGGATGGGCAAACACTGTCGTTAAGGAAGAAAGAGTAACACTAATAGAATTGAATAACTAATATAGATTTAAGATTTCTGAAATAAAGATGCATAAAACATTATATTTAGAGTTATGAAACTTAACTTCATATAACTTCTGAAATCAAAAATCGTTATTCCTTGTTCTTAAATCCTTCTTTTGGAATCATAATTAACGTGAGTATACAATCAACTACTTCTGATTCTTCCTCTCCAACTCTTTTAAATTCTCAAGTTTCTTCTTCTCAAGGAAACCCTTGATATCATAAAGATGTTCTTTCACCTTTTTGTTGCCAAACTCATAAACCTTACTTACTAAACCATCCAGAAAATCACGATCATGCGATACAAGGATGAGCGTTCCATCGTAATCCTTCAGGGCACTCTTTAGAATATCCTTGGTTTTCATATCAAGATGGTTGGTAGGCTCATCGAGGATAAGCAAGTTTACAGGCTCAAGCAAAAGCTTTATCATAGCCAAACGGGTTCTCTCACCACCAGAAAGAACCTTAACCTTTTTGGAGGTATTATCACCACCAAACATAAATGCACCTAGAATATCCTTAATTTTAGTACGAATATCGCCCTTTGCAACATCATCAATGGTTTGGAAAACAGTTAACTCTTCATCTAAAAGTGAAGCTTGGTTCTGGGCAAAATATCCAATCATAACATTATGCCCAAGTGCAAGCTTACCCTCAAAATCAATCTCCCCCATAATGGCTTTCACAAGCGTTGATTTACCTTCGCCATTCTTCCCAACAAAAGCAACCCTCTCTCCTCTCTCAATGGAAATTGTTACATTTGAGAAAACATTATGCTCACCATAACTCTTGGATAAACCCTCGGCAATTATAGGCCAACTCCCCGAACGGGGCGATGGGGGAAACTTTAGGCGAAGCGCTGAATTATCCTCCTCGTCTACCTCTAATATCTCCAACTTCTCCAGCATTTTCACCCTCGATTGTACCTGATTGGTTTTAGAGTATGTACCTCTAAACCGTTCAATAAATTCCTGATTTTCAGCAATCATCTTTTGTTGCTCATCGTATTGTTTCTGCTGTTGCCCCCTCCTCTCCTTTCGTAACTCCAAGTAACTTGAATAGTTTACCTTATAGTCGTAGATTCGACCCATTGTCATTTCAATGGTACGAGTTGTAATATTATCGACAAAAGCACGGTCGTGAGATATAATAATTACAGCTTTAGCGCTGTTAATTAAAAATTCCTCAAGCCACTGAACCGACTCAATATCCATGTGATTTGTAGGCTCATCGAGAAGGATTAGATCAGGTTTTTGAAGTAATATCTTAGCTAACTCAATGCGCATACGCCAACCGCCACTAAATTCGCTGGTAGGTCGCGTAAAATCCTCTCGAAGAAAACCTAAACCAAGCAGTATCTTTTCAACCTCAGCATCAAAATTAATATCCTCGATAGTGTAGTACTTCTCACTTAAAGCGGAAACCTGCTCAATTAACTTAAAGTAACTTTCCGATTCATAATCAGTTCGGACTGATAATTGGTTATTCAGAGTCTCTATCTCGTGCTTCATCTCAAAAATCTTGGCAAATGCCAGTGAAGCCTCTTCAAAAACCGAACGTTTATTCTCAGTAATTAAATGTTGTGGTAAATAGGCAATCACAGCATCCTTAGGTGCTGAAACTCGACCACGGGTCGCATTTCTTTCGCCTGCAATTATTTTAAGAAGAGTTGATTTTCCTGCACCATTTTTACCCATCAGGGCAATCCGATCTTTCTCATTTATAGAAAAAGCAATATCTTTAAATAGAGTTGTTCCTCCAAATTCCAATGTTAACCCGTCTACAGAGATCATACTAATATATCTTTATGAATTAATTCAACCTAAAATTATTGATGGTGTCTTGAGTATATTGATTAAGAACAGTTTATTAAATAAAGAGTTTTGATTCAGGTAATTTTACTAACCTTTTAAAATTAGAGGCGCAAATATATACTGATTATTTAAAATAGAGGTAGATTATTTTATATCCATCCTGTATTGTTAAAATTTGTGTTGCAGGCAACTTGAACACTTACAACATTCGAATTTAATCGCCTAATATTCTGCACATTATCTCATATTTGTATTTGTTAAAATCTTTTAATCAACTAAACAAATGATATACATCAACTGTTTTACAAGCATTCTGATCCATTCAGAAGGTACTTTTACGGCGCTGTTTAGAATTATTTTAAATTAAAAACTAAATACCATAAACCAATGAAAACAAAATTGATATTTGCATCATTAATCGTTTTTGCAATAATACTTTCAATTTTCAGTTGTAAAAAAGACGATAATCCAACCGTACCTACAATAACCACAGCTGAAATAACAAATATTACTGATACATCTGCTACCAGCGGCGGTAAAATTAATAGTACGGGGGGAGCGGCTATAAAATTAAAAGGTATTTGCATAGGACTATCCGATAATCCTACCATTAACGATAGCCTTCCAACCAACAAATCAGTTGGTGATAATTTCGTTATCAATCTTAAAGGTTTAAAAGGTGGCGTTACTTACTATGTTAGAGCTTTTGCTAAAAATAGTGTAGGTGTAGGCTATGGTCAATCCCTTTCATTTTCCACGGTTGTTAAAAATCAAACCATAACTCTTGGTGCAGGATATGCAAATGATGTTTACTATAGCTTAAAAAATGGAGTAGTTGCTGCTGTTCCAAGAACTAACTGGGACATAGCATTTAGCATTTCAACCCGTAGCTCTTCAATTATTATTAATGAAGCCAATGGTGCAGGTACAATACTTAAAGCTTACCCCAAATCATGGACTTGGGCTGGAGCAATTGATACAACTGGTTATTTTTCTTGGCCTAGGTTAGCTAATTCAAATACTGATTGGGAGGTTGGAGCATTTAATGCTAATGCAACAGGACACCCTAACTATGGCTGGGGTATATATAACGCAGTAAGTCACAATATCGAAAATACCGAAGGCGGAACTTTATATATTATAAAACTAAGTAACGGAACTTTCAAAAAGATTTGGGTTGAGACAAAGTTTTCATCATTACAAAAATACTCCTTCCGCTATGCTGACATTGATGGTTCTAACCCTCAAATAGTTTCTAATATGAGTTTGGCTGGCTCAAAAGCCAATTATGGATACTATTCGCTACAGAATAATCAACTTATAGCAAATCGCGAACCCGATGCAACAACTTGGGATTTGCTGTTCACAAAATGGGAGGATGTAAGTAGTTCTAAACCATATATTGTAACTGGTGTATTGCAAAACATTGGCGTTAAAGCGATTGATTTAACTGTTTCGGATCCTGCAAACATTACCTATACCGATAATCAATTCTCCTTAGATATTAATACAATTGGTTACGATTGGAAATCCTTTAACGGCGCCGCTTACGATGTTGCTACAAATAGAGTTTTTGTTGTTAAGAATGTTGCTGGGAAAGTCTACAAAATTATCTTCACTAGTTTTGCTGGTTCATCAACTGGAGTGTTAGCATTTAACATTAAAGAGTTATAGGTATATTAGTTTTTAAATAATACTATTGTAGGAATCATTTTTTTGATTCCTGCAATTTATTAAAGTATCCAACCCTAATAAATAAATGCAATATTCCCAAGCATGTCAGCTATTACTATTTCAAAATTGAAACAAACCTTCGTACTACTTATCTCATTTCTTATAGTAACCATTAAGGTTAATGGTCAGAGTGGAAACGTTGTAATCATAGATTCCAAGAGCAAGGAAACTATTCCATTTGCTAATGTTTGCATTGAAGAATTGGGATCAAATCAAAAGTTTTATCATATATCCGACAAGGATGGTGCTGTTAAAAACCTCTGTAAAAATAAGGCTTTGATATCCGTCTCTTTTGTTGGCTATAAAACTTATAAAGACACTATTCAGCCCAACAAAAGCTATCAAATTGCACTTATACCTCAGGTGTTCGATTTAGATCAGGTGATTGTCACTGCTAACTTTATTCCACAAAAAGCGGATAAATCAATCTATAACGTTAAGGTTATCGATTCCCGAAAAATCGAAATGAAAGCAGCAACAAATCTTTCAGATATTCTTAAAGATGAAGTAAACTTTCAGGTTTCTTACGATCCTGCCCTTGGAAGTAGTCTTAAACTGAAGGGGTTATCGGGTAACAATGTTAAAATCTTAGTAGATGGTGTACCCGTTATTGGTAGATTGGGAGGAAATATCGATTTAAGCCAGCTAAATCTCTATAATATCGATCATGTTGAAATTGTAGAAGGGCCTATGTCTGTTATTTATGGAAGTAATGCCCTTGCCGGTGCTATAAATATTATCACTAAAGAAAATCTTCATTCAAATTACAATGTTACGGCAAATACTTATTTAGAGAATTTAGGAACCTACAATTTCGATGGTATTGTCGCTTTTAAAAGCGGTAAAAATAATTTTTCGTTCTCCGGCGGTCGTAATTTTTTTAATGGGGTTTACTTAGAAAATATTGATAAAAATCGCTCGCAAACATGGAAACCAAAAGAGCAGTACAACGCTGATTTTTACTACGTTTACAATCAGGATAAATACAAGATTAAGTATCAGTCCTCATTTATGAATGAGCGTTTACTCGATAAAGGAGATCAATTTTCACCTTGGTTCAGATATGCTAATGATAGCTGGTTTAAATCTTTACGATTTACAAATAGAATAGAATATAATCTTAAAATTGGTAACGATTACTTCTTGAATGTTTGGGGCTCCCATTCGTTTTATGAAAGGAAAAAGTTAACCTACCAAAAGGATTTTATAGATTCATCATCGCAACTGGTTAACGATAACTCATCAAACGACACAACCAAATCCAACGCATTTGCATACAAACTACTTTTTGGAAACCAAAACCCCGAAAAACTTTTCAACTTTGTATCTGGCATTGACCTAAACTACGAAACTGCTTCGGGGAAGAGAATTCTTGATGAAAAACAGTCAATAGGTGATTATGCTATTTTTACTAGCCTAATGCTCAACCTAGGTAAAACGCTAAGCATTCAACCCGGATTTAGGTATGACTACAACACTAAATTTAATTCGCCCCCAGTTCCTTCCATCAACGTTAAATGGAATGTATTTTCATTCCTAAATATCAGGGCATCATATACTAGAGGCTATAGAGCGCCATCCATAAAAGAACTTTACATTCTCTTTAAAGATGTTAATCACGATATCAGACCAAACGATACATTGAAGGCCGAGAGAGGAAACAACTTTGATCTTTCTTTCAGTTTTAATACCGATAAGACAGACAAAATCCATTTTACCAATGTAGAACTAAGCATGTTTTACAACCAAATTGATAACATTATTTACCTTGCACCAATCACTACATTACCTGTAGGCACATTCTACAAATACATAAACATCAGTTACTTCAACACTTTTGGAGGACAGGTTGCATTTAAGTACAGTTTCTACCCTCGCTTCGATCTTGGATTTGGATTTGGAGAAACAGGAACATACGCATCAACTGATGTTAAAAACCAACGATTAGGAAGATATAAATATGGAACTGATGCGAGTATAAACACTTCCTATCTAATTCCAAAATTGGATGTTAAGGTTTACTTGAACTACAAATATTCTGGCGTAAAATTCAATCCCTCTTTAGATTCCAATAATCAAATAGTGTTCGGATCTATAAATCCATTTACTACAATTGATATATCATTAATGAAAAAATTCTTTTCAAATAAGCTAACAATTTCCTGTGGACTTAAGAACCTTCTTGACAATAAAATAGTACTAAGCAAAGGTGTTACTGGCGATACTCCTCATACTGGAGGCGATGGAAGTCCAGTTGGCTATGGTCGGGTTTTCTTTACATCAATAACATATAATATCTTTAATTAATGAGTAGAATATTCATTATTATCTTTTCAGCATTTGCTTTAACAAGCTGCTTCGACGAAAATAGTTTTGTAATAAAACCCATTCCTACCCCAATAGCTAATATCGAGGTTAAAATTCCATTCTCGATGTACGATTACCAAACCTATTATAACCTATCGGATTCAGTCGTAATATCGCATGTTAATTATGCTGATTGGGATTTAGGTTTTGAAGCATCATCAGGATATCATATCATTCTAAATTCATCTAAATTCATGTATGCTGGCAATACTGGCTTAACAGACTTTAGTTCTACTATTTCCAATACTGCTGCAACTATGATATTCGATAATTCAAATGGAAATCTCGACTCAACAGCAATAGGAAACTGGGCAGATTTTAGCAACACCTCTAATCCTATTTTCTTTAATAAAGTTTATATCATAAATAGAGGAGTTAATGAGGATGGCGTTTCCTTTGGTTATAAAAAGATTATTTTCGAAAAACTTGAGAACAATACCTACTACATTCACTTTGCAAATTTGGATAACACTGACGAACACTATTTCCAAATACCCAAAAACGTATCGGTCAACTTTGTGCAATTCTCATTTGATAATGGGGGAAATTTAAACACCCAGCAACCCGATAAGGATTTATGGGATTTATGTTTTACTAAATATTCATCAATACTTCTTGATGATAATAAAGTACCCACACCTTATATTGTACGAGGAGTACTTATTAATAATGGCTTATCCATTGCAAAGGACACTATCACAACTTTTGCTTCAATCAATTTCGGCAGTATAAATAGCTATACATTCTCCACCAAAAAAGATGCAATAGGTTACGACTGGAAAATTTACAAGAACGACATTTACTCAATTGTAGATCACTACACCTATATTATTAAAGACAAGAATGATGTTTACTATAAACTACGTTTTACAGGTTTCTACAACAGTATAAAGAACGATCCTCACTATGGTATTAAAGGATATCCTTCATTCGAGTTCATCAAACTGAGTAATCAATCAATTTAAACAAATAAAATACATAACACCTATGAAAACTATATCAATGATTGGCGCATTTATTGTCACATTAGCACTAATTTCCTACTCAATTGCAGTATTCAATGAACGTAGAAAAAAACATATCACAAAAAAGATATTGACATTTTTGACTATAGGTATTCTACTCGATATAACAGCCACAGCCTGCATGATCATTGGTTCTACAAAATCACCATTTACCCTTCATGGTTCATTAGGTTACTCAGCACTTACGCTCATGCTTATTGATACAATTCTTATTTGGCGATTCTACAAAAATTATAGATTAAACCTTGAAGTTCCAAAAGGTTTACATATTTACACATCTATTGCATACTCTTGGTGGATTATTGCTTACATTACGGGTAGCCTTTTGGTAATGATGAAATAATTCTAACACCCAAAAGACTTCGCATTCAATCTGATTACTAATCTCTTACAGGAGAATTCTAAAAATATTTTTGTGCAAAACTAAAATCTTATTGATTTACTTGAATTTACATAAAAATAATGTCTACTTTTGTAAGAATTGAATTTTACATTTATTGACTAAATTACTCAATTAAACATGAACATTTTTGTAGGAAGTCTACCTTTTAAAATTGAAGAAGGTGATTTACAAGCAATCTTTGAAGAGTATGGTGAAGTTACTTCAGTAAGAATTATTACTGATAAATTTTCCGGAAGAAGCAAAGGTTTTGGCTTTATTGATATGCCAAACGATGAAGACGCAAAAAAAGCCATTGAACATCTAAATGGTGCTGAACTCGAAGGTCGTACTATTGTTGTTAACGAGTCTGAAGAAAGAAAACCAAGAGAAGGTGGAAGCGGTGGATTTAACAGAGGCGGCGGTGGCGGCTTCAACAGAGGCGGCGGCGGTGGCGGCGGTTTCAACAGAGGTGGCAGCGGTGGCGGCTACAACAGAGACCGTGGTGAAGGTGGATTCAACAGAGGCGGTGGCAGCGGTAACAAAAGAGGTGGTGGACACAGATCTAGTTACTAATAAAGCTGTTTAGGGTAGACTTCTAATAGTTTTTATTGGTCATCAAATCGAAATTAATAGGATTCAAAGATCTGTCAAAAAATTAGAACGGTTTCAATTGCTTGAAACCGTTTTTTATTTATTCTATACGCCAATCAATCTCAACTTTTCCCTGATTACGCAATATCTCATTCGTTTTGGAGAAATGCTTACATCCAAAAAAACCACGAGTAACCGATAGCGGTGATGGATGCGGTGCTGTGAGAACAAAATGTTTTGATTGATCTATAATAGATACCTTGGCTTGTGCATATGCCCCCCATAACAGAAATACAACACCCGTCTTATTCCTAGAAATAGCAGTAATAGCAGCATCGGTAAAAGTTTCCCAACCTTTTTTCTGATGCGACCCTGCTTGGTGAGCCCTTACAGTTAATGTTGCATTTAAAAGCAGAACACCCTGCTTTGCCCATTTCTCCAAATTTCCATTCATTGGTCTTGTAATTCCTAGGTCTGAATGAATCTCTTTAAAAATATTAATAAGCGAAGGCGGTTTCTGAACCCCATTGGCAACTGAAAAGCATAAACCATGTGCCTGACCCGGACCATGATAAGGATCTTGACCGAGCAAAACAACTTTGACGTTATTAAAAGGGGTATAATTAAAGGCGTTAAAAATCATTGGACCAGGAGGGTAAATAACATGTTTCTTCTTTTCCTCTACAAGAAACGTTTTTAGATTTGTGAAATAATCCTGTTTAAATTCATTTTTCAAAGCCTCTTTCCAGCTCTCCTCAATTTGAGGGTTTATGGATGTATTCTGTTCCAAGGTAGTCATAGTCAATATTTGAAAATCGAATATATAGCTTTTTCTTCATTAAGATTATCGATAGATCATTAATGTTTTCAACATTTAGTGAGTGTAATAATCTTCTGTCCTAATATTTATTAAATTCTTCTTGATATTTAAGCATATTGACTAACCAGTATATTACTACAAAAATTAATTTTACTGATTAAGATGTACGATGTCTTACACTTAAGTACATTTACATCGTATAAAAAATGTAATAATTTCATTTTGTAAAAACATAAAATACTTATGAAACGTTCACATATGTCTTGAATAAATAATATGGATATTCCATACGCTCAGTACTGAACGTTAAAACCATAATCTTAACTTATTAAATATTAAGCAACTAATAATTTGCATGTATGAAACAATCTGTTATGTTTTTTTTCCTAATAATAGTATTAAGCATATTCTTATTAACAAATACTTATATATACTTAAAAACCCGTTATGCTTTTGGTGATGTATTTCCAAAAAATTTAATTCTAAATGTAGTATTCTGGTTTATAGTACTTGCCTACCCATTAGGAAGAATACTTGAAAGAGTTTATAACTCTTCATTCTCCATTTTTATGGTAAAAATTGGCTCCTTCTGGATGGGTGCTATGCTATACCTAATCTTGCTCTTCCTATTAGTAACCATCTTTAAGGTTTTGAATCATTATATTGAGTTCACGCCTTACCTAGATTTTAAAATAAATCCATCCTACAAAAAATGGATGATAATATCTGTATATGCTGTTGCATCCTTAATTTTACTTTCTGGCTATATCAACGCCCGATTTCCTAGAGTTAATAACTTTAAATTGAAGTTCGATAAAACACTCGAAAGGACAAACAAAACTCGAATTGTTGCTGTTTCGGATATTCATCTTGGCACATTGATTTCAGCTAAAAGATTGGAGCATTTAGTTAATTTAATAAATAAACAAAATCCTGATATAGTCCTCTTTGCTGGAGATGTTTTTGATGAAGATATTGCTCCAGTTGTAAATAATGGTTTGGGCAAGTATTTCGAACAAATAAAATCTCGATTAGGAGCTTTTGCCATTCCCGGAAATCACGAATATTTTGGCGGTGTTGAACCAAAACTAGCCTACTTACGTAAGCATGGTGTAACCGTTTTAAGGGATAGCACCGTGCTAATCGATAACTCGTTCTACATAGTAGGTAGAGATGATCGTCAATCCAACTATACAACTGGCAAACAACGAAAGAGTATTAGTGAACTAGTTGCAAATGTAGATAAAATCAAACCTATCATTCTGCTAGATCACCAACCATTCAAACTAAACGAATCTGCTGAAAATGGGATTGATCTACAAATTTCAGGGCATACCCACCATGGTCAACTCTGGCCATTCAACTATATTACCAATGCCATTTATGAGCTAAGTAGTGGTTACAAGAGAATTGGAAATACCCATTTTATTGTCTCAAATGGTTATGGAACTTGGGGTCCACCTATACGATTAGGAAATAGACCTGAGATTCTGGTAATTGATTTTGACTAGTACCAAGAAGTTGATGATTATTCATAATTATCTCATCAATAAAATTTTTAACTATTTTTACCCAAACACATAAATTAAAACTTATGAATAGACTGATAACCTCACTCCTATTTCTATCGATTATTGTAATTTCATTGGATTCAAATGCATGTACCAATTATTTGATAACCAAGGGTGCATCAACTGATGGTTCCACCATGGTTAGCTATGCTGCCGATTCTCATATCCGTTATGGTGAACTCTACTTTCGTCCTAGGGGCACTTGGCCAGTAGGAACTATGATAACTCTATATGACAGAGGCACAAATAAACCTCTTGGACAAATACCACAAGCCACTGAAACATATCAGGTTATTGGTTTTATGAACGAGTATCAGGTTGCAATTGGAGAAACGACATTTGGTGGTCGCCACGAATTAATAGATTCTACTGCAATTGTTGATTATGGTAGTTTAATGTTTTTAGCCCTTCAACGTTCGAAGACTGCTCGTGAAGCAATAAAAGTTATGGCAGAACTCGTTGAAAAATATGGATATGCCAGTTCGGGCGAGTCTTTCTCCGTTGGAGATCCAAACGAGGTATGGATTTTCGAGATGATTGCTAAAAGAACCAATATGGCTATTGACAAGAGAACAAAGAAATCTTATAATGCTGATAAAGGTGCCGTTTGGGTTGCAATTCGTATTCCTGATGGGTATATCTCATCACATGCAAATCAAGCCAGAATAACAACTTTCCCTCTCGAAAATGGTAAGAATTCAATTAGCAGTAAAAATCTAACTCAAATTTTCAATCCAGAAGTAGAGATAGTATACGCTCAGGATGTTATCTCATACGCTAGGGACAAGAAATATTACACGGGAAACGATTTCGATTTTAGCTTTAGCGACACCTATGCTCCTTTAACATTTGACGCTGTTCGTTTCAGCGAGATGCGCGTTTGGGCATTCTTCAACCATGTAAATGATGATATGAAGAAATATTGGGATTATGCCATTGGTAAAGATTTAAAAAACCACATGCCACTGTACATTAAGCCCAATAGGAAGTTAACACCACAGGATCTCCAAGCATTTAAGCGCGATCATCTTGAAGGAACGGAACTAGATATGAGCAAAGATGTTGGTGCTGGGCCAAATCATGCCCCATACCGCTGGAGACCGATGACATGGAATTACAATGGTAAAACTTATCTAAATGAACGCACTACGGCTACTCAGCAAACGGGATTTTCATTTATCGCTCAAATGCGTAGTTGGCTTCCCAACCCAATTGGAGGTATTTTTTGGTTTGGCGTTGATGATGCAGCATCTACCGTTTATGTTCCTATTTACTGTTCAATTAATCGCATACCCGAAACGTACGCTGAAGGAAATGGAAATATGTTGACCTACTCACCTACATCTGCATTTTGGATATTTAATAGGATTGCAAATTTTGCATACCTTCGATACGATCTTATTATTCAGGATATAAAGAAGGTGCAAAGCGAATTGGAAACAAAATTTGCAACTTATACCCCAGCAATAGATGCTGCTGCTCAAAAGCTATGGGAAACCAATCCACAGGCTGCCAACGAATTCCTTACAGATTACTCTGTAAACATGGCCAACTATACCGTCAAACGCTGGCAAGAACTCAGTGATTGGTTACTTGTAAAATATATCGATGGAAACGTTAAAAAGGAGAAAGATGGCAAGTTTATTTATAACACTTGGGGATTCCCAGTATCGCCATCACAGCCAGGTTACCCTGATTCATGGAAGAAATCTATTATTGATCAAACTGGGGATAAACTTTTAGTACCAGAAGTAAAAAAATAATATCTTACCTTTCTTCACCTTATAAAAGGAGAGGGTTTAGCACAAAGCAAACCCTCTCTTTTTTTGGATAGAATACTAATGTTATAAATCAAAACTTAAACATGTAAAACCTTGCAAGGATTATAAATTCAAATTTAAAGGGGTAGCCCTAATTGGGGTTATAAACTAATTCTAATAAAATCTGTGATTAAAAAAGTAAGATTCAAGGCTGAATCAAAGGTAAAATCTCAACTACTTTACAAGCCAGTCCTTAGCCTCCTCAATATTATTGAATGGTTTTACATTTAACGATGTAAATGCATTTACAATATCTAGAAATGTTTTTTTTGCGCTTGAAATCCCTACAACTGCTGTCTTTTTTGTAATGCTTTGGGTTGATTTTGCAGATTTTTTCACCTCGGCAAAAACTCCTCCAAATACATAACTATTGGTCACATCAACCAACATCAACAGATCTTTCTTTCCTGATGCTTTGACTTTCTCTCTAAAAACATTAGTGCTTTTTATTGACTCAAGAAACTCTACCTCCTGCATTAAATTTGTATAATCAATGAAATAGATTTCTTTCTCACGATGATAAATAAATCTCCCACGCTCCATTTTGTCTGTTTTTTGAACGATTATCAAATAAACTCGTGCAAACTTACAGAAAATAACCTATATTTTAACTCAAAGCATATAAAAAACTGAGCAAAGCCTACAAAACTCATTAAATTCAGAGTATACTGTCACATCAAAAACTATAAATTATCATTAAATTTTTGAATTTCAGTATATGATAAATATCCGAGTTCAAACTCTTAATTACTCATATCTCAATGATTCTGATGGATTAACCATAGCAGATCTTATTGTACGATAGCTAATTGTGATTAATGCAATTGTTATTGCAATAATAAAACCTAAGAGAAAGTCAAATATTGGCAAATCAATCCTATAGTAATAATTTTGCAGCCAATTCTTTGATATAAAGTATATAATCGGCCAGGCAATTAGTGTGGACATACCTACAAGGACAACAATTTCCTTAGAAATCAATACAAATAAACTTGATACTGTTGCACCCATCGCTTTCCGAACACCCATTTCTTTTGTACGTTGCTCAATAGTAAATGAAGTTAAACCAAATAGTCCAAGTGAAGCAATTAGAATTGTTAAAAAAGTAAAGAGAACTGAAAGTGTTGCACTTTGTTTCTCCTCCCGATATAAACGTTCAAAATCTTTATCCATAAAGAAGTACTGTAGAGGATCATTAAAAGTGAAATCCTTCCAAACTTTTTCTATCTCCTTAACCGTATTACCAGATGCACTGCCTGATAAGCGTATACTTAAGTACCCCCAATTATTATCCTCCTTTTTAAACTTGAAAAGATATGGTCCAACTTCGTTCCGAAGCGACTCAAAGTGAAAGTCACTAACTACACCAATAATTGGTAAAAAATCTGGTTTACTCGGATCATTACTTGGATTTATAATTCTTGCAGCTAATGGCGTGTTTATATCAAATTTTTTCACAGCACATTCATTAACCAAACAGGCATTTTTGTCGGTAGCATGCAACTCATCAAAATTTCTGCCTGAGCTCAGTTTTATACCATAAGTTTCGAAAAAATCATAATCAACCCAAGCAGTCTGAAGCAGATAAGTTTCTCCACCCCTACCCTCCATCATATATCCATTATTGTTATTGTTGTGACCGGGTATAGCAGTTGATGCTGAAATTTTCATTACGCCAGGTATTCTGCCAATTGACTCCTTAAACGCTTTAACACGATTACCAATTGCTTCAGCACGACTAATAACGATTAATTGCTCTTTATTAAATCCTAAATCTTTATTCACCATATAATTTATTTGGTGAAACATAATTGTTGAGCCAATAATAAGTATTATAGATATTGTGAATTGTACAACAACTAAAACACTCCTAAGCTTTCCATTCTTCATGCTGTTTCTTAGGGCTCCTTTAAGAACAACATACGGACTAAACGATGATAGATAAAAAGCAGGGTAACTACCTGCCAATAGTCCAACAAGAACTGATAAAAGAATCAATGATGGAATAACAGCCCAATTATCAAAGAAATTCAGTTCTAAACTGGTTTGCAAAAGATTATTGAAATATGGTAAGGAGAATTTAATTATTAAAACAGCGAGTATTAACGAAATAAAGGTCAAAATAATTGATTCTGAGATAAATTGCCAAATTAGCATCCCTCTGGATGAACCACTTACCTTTTTTATTCCTACCTCTTTGGCTCTTCGTGATGATTGAGCAGTTGAAAGGTTCATAAAGTTTATTGATGCAATTAAAATTATAAGAAAGGCAATGCTTCCAAATATCAGTAAATACTTAGGATCATTCGGAGCTTTTGACTCTTGCTGAATGGCAGGATTCAGATGAATAGCAGTCAAAGGTTGCAAATACATCCTGTATTTATTGCCTTTTGAAAAGAAATCCTCGAGTGTAATCCCTAAATATTTCTGAATCTCTGCACCAACGTACTTTTTTATTAACTCTACAATCTTATTATCAACATCTTTTGGATCGACATGCGGTTTCAATAGGATATAAGTTCCAAAACTATTTGAAGTCCACTGAGTATCATTTGCTCTACCATTTGTAACAAATGAACCTATCATATTGGCATCAAAATGAGAATTCTTAGGAAAATCATCCATTACCCCCGTAACAGTATATAAAATTGAATCTGTCCCAATTTTTAATGCTTTACCAATAGGATCTTCTTTACCAAAAATTTTCTTTGCAGTTGATTTAGAAAGCACTAGCTTATGAGGAGCATTCAAAACAGATCTCTTATCACCACTTAACAGGGGAATGGAGAAGATGTTAAAAAATGATGAATCGGATTCAATAAATGCATTCTCCGTATAACTTTTATCATTGCTTTTTACTATTGTTTCACCCCAAGTATTAATTCTATTAATATCCTCAATCTCTGGGAGTTCTTTAAGCATTGTAGGACCAATAGGAGCACATGTACTTGATGCACTCATCTCCTGTCCGCCAATTTTTCCGTTAAGTACAAGCTGATATATTCTATCTTTCTTCTCGTTAAATTGATCGAAACTTAACTCATTCGCAATAAAAAGGGTTATTATTAAGCTGCACGCTATACCAATTGATAAACCCACTATATTAATAAATACGTATCCTTTCTGCCTATTTAAGGCACGCAGGCTATGCTTAAGTATATCTAAAATCATATTTATAGATTTATATTTATAACAAGACGATAAAAGTACCTTTTACGTTACATTTTATTAATATTATTATCGCAAGAATCTTAAAGAAAAAGAGTGGATAATTTAAGTTGGTCAGTTAATTAAAGGATAAATGTCCTATTAGATAAAAGGGACAGCTTTTAGGCTATCCCTTTATAAAAATATTTTATAAATTTCAGTTACAATCGTTTAAAGCCATTCTCGGTTAATGGAACAATACCAAGAGGTACCTGCTCAATCATTACGTTCGAAGTATCAAGTCCATAAGCATTAACGCTATTCATCGAGAACTTCTTAACTACATCATAGGCATTCATAATGAATCTATCGTATGTAGATAACTCTGTATCAACTGTAAGAACTCGATCTATGATAATGAATCTAAAATCGCCTGGTACGTTATGCTTAGCTAAGGAGTAGTATTTGCTTGTAATATCTACCTCACCATTCTTAACCAAATCAGATATAACATGATTAAAGAATCTATTTATTCTCGGGTTTACCTTAAAGCCAATATTAAAATCTATTCTGTACAATACATCCGCAATCAATGGTCTGACTTTATATTCCTTTGTATAAGGCTCATCTGTAATATTAATATGCAAAAACCAATACCTATCTGCTCTCTTGGGTTGCTTATTAAATATTGAGTAAATGACTTTTCGCTCAACATCTGTTGATTGTTCAGCACGAGTTATATAAACCAAATTTGTAGCATACCTTGGTAAGGTATTGTCCTTCTGTACATCTTTAAAAAGATCTGTAAAGTCCGAAATGGGGTAAAATTGAGTAAACTGCTTTTTGGTTACTCGCCCACGATTCCAAATAAACATTACAAAAAAGATTAAACCCGCTAAAAGCAATGTAAACCACCCTCCTCTATTGAATTTGTGAAGATTAGCATATAAGAATGTACCCTCAATTAAGGCATACGTAATAACAAAAAGGACTATCATAGGAACCGAAACCCTTTTAATTTGTAGGTAGCCAAGCATAAGGATGCTAGTCATAAGCATTGTAAGTGTAATTGATAACCCATAAGCAGCCTCCATGTTTGAGGAGCTCTGAAAGAAAATAACTACAAAAGTACAAGAGAAAAATAGCAACCAGTTTACGCTTGGAACATACATTTGACCTTTTAGCCGGCTTGGATACTTAATTCTAACCTTGGGCCAAAGGTTTAGAGTTATTGCCTCACTAACAATTGTATATGAACCAGATATTAATGCTTGGCTAGCAATTATTGCTGCAGCAGTTGCAAGCAATACCCCTGGGAGTATAAACCATTGAGGCATTATGGCAAAGAATGGATTTGGTAGTGATGCTTTATCGCTATTCATTATTACCCATGCACCTTGACCCAGATAGTTTAGTATAAGGGATACTTTAACAAAAATCCAGCTTATTCTAATATTCTTTAACCCGCAATGACCCAAATCGGAGTACATAGCTTCGGCTCCAGTTGTACAAAGAAAAACAGCGCCTAAAATTAGAATTCCCCCAGGATGCTCAACAAGAAGTTTAACAGCATAGTAGGGATTAAAGGCGGCTAATATTTTTGGAAAAAAAATCAATTGGCTAAATCCCAAAATTGCTAGGGTAAGAAACCATAAAACCATAATTGGCCCAAACGATTTACCTATAAATTCAGTTCCAAATTGCTGTAATAGAAATATGAAGGTAAGAATCATAAGTACAATTGGAATTACCGATATATTTGGGTTTAGAATATTTAAACCTTCAACCGCTGAAACTACGGTTATGGAAGGGGTTATAACACCATCAGCCAAAAGGGTTGATGCTCCAATCATTGCAACAATATAAACGAATCGTCTTTTCTTTCTAAGTAAAGCGAATAAGGCAAGAATTCCACCCTCACCCTTATTATCAGCTCTTAAAGTAATCCATACATATTTTACTGTAGTTTGCAGAGTTAAAGTCCAAATAATACAGGAAATTGCACCAATAACTAAAGAAGAATCTCTTATACCCTCACCAATAATTGCTTTCATTACGTATAGTGGTGAAGTCCCAATATCACCATACACAATACCTAATGTAATAATAATACCCGCTAAAGAAAGTTTTTTGTAAAACTTTTGATTCTCGCTTATTTCCATAAAAAATGTGTAAAAAAATAACGTGCAAATTTATACGAGTTTTACATTAGTTATCATCAATTTATCAATTATTTTATAACTATTGATTAGTATTAAAAATAATAGGATGAGAATTGATTTGGCGAGTTCCAATAAATATATGGTTTGTTGAACGTCAACCTCAAGTTTTAGCCATCTACTTGTTAAACTCAAACAGCGAATTAATGTAACTAGCACCTAAAATAGGAAATATCTATTTGTTTAACCGTGTTATTCCTTTCTTCCAATACATATCCTGCCTGAATATGTAAAAGATAATAACTTTATCAAAGAATGTGTAATTGGTCTAACAATCTCACAAGCAAAATATTGTAAAGTTATTTCTAATGAAAAATGCTTTTGGAAAATATTTTCCAAAAGCATTTTATTAGAAAGAAAACCCCTTTATCAATATTTTATTGTAATTTTCACTCAAATAGGTAAAGTTTATTTTTGATAAATTAGCTTTTCTTTATGTACCTTATTCCCGAAGCGAATTTCAATGAAATAGATACCGCTCGTCAAATCAGGCATATCAATTCTTTGATTGCTTTCAACATTGGTTTTACTGTAAATTAGATTACCAATAACACTGTAGATTTTAACATCCATTTTCTCCGAGGAATTAGAAGCAATGGTAAAGATACCTGAGTTGGGATTGGGATAAATATTAATATTAACTTTAGGTTCAACCATTTCTTCTGCTAATTCTGTAGCATTTGACTTTTTTTCAATATCGGCTACAATATCTGAAGTACAGCCAAACAAATCAGCATGAAAACTTACTCCTGTATTTGCTTTAAATCCTAAAACTAGCCTAACCGAATTATTTGCACCGTAATGAACTCTAGCTCCATTGGAAATGATATTGGATGCCGTAATTGAATTGCTAGCCAAGAATTCATAAACTCCCCCTGAAATATTGGTTGAAATAATAACATTACTAGGGCAGCTACTGATTAAACCATTTTGAACTTCTTCTGCAATCAATCTATTTACCTCTTTATTTGTTGATGAAGATTGAGAGTAGGAATAAATGAACTGCAAAGAGAATAGGACAATAATTAGTATTCTTTTCATAGAATTAGTTTTTTTGAGTTTCAAATTACTTTTTCTCATTTAACTTAGCCCTCAATTCATTATTCTCTTTTTTCAGTTCAATTATGTATAGCGTAAGTTCTTCTATTTTTTCCAATATCTTTTCATTAAATTCACCTAAATTAACACCATTCTCGGTTTCAGAAGCAGGTGCTATCCCGGGCAAATGCTTATTTTCCTTAATATATTTCTCAAGATCATCGAGTTTAGTCAAACGATAATCCGCAGCAAATACATAATCTGCAGCAATATTTTTAACTTCAATCTCTTCGCATTCTATTTTACCATTTACTGTTAAAAGAGAAGTTGGATTTCCCGTTCCAATACCCACGTAGCCATTATTTTTAATAATCATATTCTGTTGAGTATATGGGCCAGATTGATTACAAAATTTCAAGGATGCTGATCCGTCGGTAGGTCCGGAAATTATAGTTACTCCCTGCCCTGAATCGAATGGGTAGAAAATAATTTGTGGTGAACCAACCATATTAGCATTGGCAAATATTCTCATTTGGTTTCCACCATCAATATAACCCGATAACTTGAGATTTCCAACAACGTCTAATTTTTCGGTAGGAGTGGAAGTTCCGATACCAACATTACCGCTAAAATAGCTATTGCCTTGTACCGCAAATTTAGTATTAGCAGGTATACTAGCAGAGGCACCTATTCCAACATTTCCTTCCATATAAATTGGGTTTTGCATTGGAAATCTAATAGCAGTAAAATTATTAAAATCGTAGTATCCTCCTTTGTTGATTTTCATTTCAAATACCGGACTACCATCTTTTTTTAAAGTAAAAGCTCCTGAATTATTTTCAATATCCCAAAAACTAGCAGAGCCAATACTGGTTAACTGTTCCAACCTTAATATTGGATTACTACTTTGTGATGATCCTAATCCTGTACGAATAGAAAAAGGTACAGGCGATTGTCCTGAAGCATCACCTACTACAACTTTGTTTTGCCATGAAGCTGTAGTTGAACCATTTAAAGTCCAACCCGATTGAGCATTAGCAATTTGTGTAATTGATAAGAATGTCACAAATACTGCAATTAAATTTTTAAGATTCATGATTTTTAAATTTTAAAGGTTAATAATAGTATAGTTTATATACTTATAAAAAACTGTTGAACATAGAATTTGTCAAAAATAAATATCTGAAAACCATTACTTAATACAATCAAAAAGATATGAAAACCAATGTTTAAATAATCGAATGTGTTTGTTTATTTTCCCTGTATGCTGCTTAGGCTAGTGTCATTAGATTTGTCGTTGTACTGTCAAATATATTACCCGCACCTAGTCTCTAAAGGTACTATCAGCACTAAACGTCAGGTTTATTACTGTGAATTTGTTCTCTTCAAAAAGAACCTAACTATACGAATCCAGTATTTTAACGTTTAAAACGATCAACTAAATTACTCTTTGCTATATTTAATACAAAATTACTACTTTTTATATATATCGATATATTATTTAACATTTATTTTTTAAAATTAATAAATGAATTTATGTATTATATTTTAACTTATTAATTCGAATATATGACACAATATACCAAGTTAATAGACTTTAAAATGCCATATTTCATATATTAGAATATTTTATTGTCAACTATGCACTACAATTTAGACCTATCATTCTTTCTATTCGAATTAATGATTTATCAGCATTGTGTATAGCTTGATAATCACCGGGTAATATGGTTGAAGCCCATCAATTCGCTATATTCTTATCCACATCTATAAAAGTGTCTCTATTATTTACGCTCGCCTGAATGGGAATCCGTCTTATAAAGTATCATAAGATATACATTGCAACATCTTCAATTACGCACATTCAATTTCTCTAATAACTCTTTTGTAACTGCGAATATGCCCTGTTGAGTTCAAACTGCGTCCTGGTCAATATATTATCTTGGGTAAACTACATCCTTTGTAAGAAACTCCTATGAGAATGTAATAGAACCTTACAAAGCATAGGTTTCAAATTATGCTTGTTTACAAACGGTTACATTATATTTTCCTCCTAATGTATTTTTGCTATACTTAGAACTTTTTCTTAGTTTTACTATTGTATTTTGAGATGTTAGAACGAATAAAAAAATGATTATCCCTAATTAAATAAATCATTAAAATGAAAAACTCAAATGAATTTATTCAATTCACTGCAAATCTTGCAAATGCAATAATGCAATCCATCCATCTATCTGGAGTAAATGGATATGCTCAATTAATTAATAAAACGATTACTGATATTATACCCTCTTTACCTACTATAAAAAAAGAATTGGCATCTAAGAGCAAAATAAAAAAGAAGGAGTGGATAGCAGCAGTGCAAGCAATGAATATAAAAGGGATCAATCCCTCTTTGGCCGTTAAGCAGGGTTTATTGACATGTAATATATTGCTAAAAAAATCAACAAAAAATGCCCAAGACGATCTGGCGAAAGCTATTCAGTTTGTTTGTTACTATGTACTTATACTGATTGAGGATTTAAAAAAAGATCGTACTTTTTTCAGTACAAAGATACAGTATAAACTTTCAAACCCTCAGAAAGATTTTTGGTTTCAACGTATTGACATGATTGGCACACATGAGTTTAACACCCCAGATGGAAATTACCTAATTAACTCCATTCCAGCAGCAGATAAGGAAAATTACTATAATTCAGAAATATACAATAGCCCCTATACGTCTGAGCCACCCCTAAATGTAATTGTAAACCCTTACCCCGTTGAAGAAATAACCGATTCGATTGAACTGAAAAATTTCATATTCGACCTCTTTCTAAATAATCCATTTGCATCTTCTCAAAATCTTGTTTTTTCCGCCAAAATAAAGGCAGAAAATCTAATAGGAGGATCAAGAGGATGGGGCTTTTGGAATACAGATGCAATACCCATAATAGGCATGAAAATCGCCTGGTTTATGCAGCAAAATGATGGTAATATTAATAATCCCAACAATGGATTTTTTGCACATACCTTTAACGGGGCAAAATTCTCCGCAATTAAATTAAAGGACATGGATGAAAACTGGCACGCTTACAAAATAGTTTTAAACCAACAGAAAGTGGAATATTTCATCGACGGATTATCTGTGGCTATTATAACCGATCCTGAGAATATACCAGATGCACCAATGGCGTTCCATAATTGGGTAGACAATGCTTGCTTTGTAATTACTGATGATGGGTTTAAAAAAGTTTTCCAGAAAACAGATTCCTCCCGAAAAAATTATATGAAAAACATGAATATATTTACATTAGGCAAATAATAGTTCAAAACAGGCTTATTATCCTCAAAACTTGCGATTTTAGTTTGCTTTTGGGTTCAACAGAACAATTCTCTAAACTTTAATTCGCACCAAATTCCAAAAGGGGATATCCTAAAAAAAGAAGGTGTTTTCTCTTAGCCCTGAACTCCTTCCCTAAATATTATACCTTAAACAATGCTATTATTTCTTTTAACTGCTCCGACTGGTATGCTAATTTGGCGGATGCATCTGCCAGTTCCTCTGACGATTGAGCATTTTGTTGGGTAATATTATTAAGCTGGTTTATTGCATTACTTACCTGATGCGTTCCATGCTGCTGCTCCACACCTAACACCACTATTTGCTTAACCATATTTAATGTTTCCTCAATCTCAGGTACCAACTTTTGAATCTTTTGTTGAACTAATGATGTTACTTGTACACTCTGAAGCGAGTAATTACCTATCTCATTTGCAGCAATATGGCTTTTTTCAGCAAGTTTTTTCACTTCAGCAGCCACAACGGAAAAGCCTTTCCCGTACTCACCCGCTCTCGCAGCCTCTATTGCTGCGTTTAGTGCAAGGATATTTGTTTGTTTTGATATTTGCTCAATTACACTGATTTTTTCGACAATTAGCCTTATACTATTTATGCTTTCATTGGAACTATCTACAACCTCCTGTAAAGTTTTATTTACATTCAAATTTATTTGTTCAGCCTTTTTTGCATTGGCAGTATTCTGTTCAATCTTAGATGCTATTTCGCTAATTGATGAAGAAACTTCCTCTGCCAGTGTAGCCTGTTGAGTAGAATCATCGGCTAATTTTTTTGATAGTAATTGAACACCATTACTTTCATCAACAAAAACTGATGATTCTTTATCAATACTAATCACAAAGGTCTTAAGGTGATCGATCATTTTGTTAACGGAATCGGACATCATTCCAAATTCATCATTTGAATTGGAAAGAACTTTTACTTTAAGATTTCCAGCAGCAACTTCACCAGAAATATTTGTAATATTTCCAATAATCTTCAAAGATTTTGACAATGTCAAATAAATCGCTAATAATGAGATAATAAGCAATACAATACCACTACTTATGATCATAATTCGGTAATTCCTAATTTCTTTCGCAAGAATTCCTGCATCAAAATCACAACCTAGAACTGCTACTACCCTACCTTTTGAATCCAAGATTGGTGCATAACTTGATACCATCCAGCCATATATCCCGTTATAGGTAACCTCTGATGAGGTAATTGTTTTATTATTGATGCAACCGTTAATATTAATCAAATCGGTACTATTCCAATTTGCTACTGAACCCATAGCCGAATAATCCTTTGCATTATGATCTCCACCTTCAATTGCATAGATAGATTTACTCCCTTTAAAATAGAATGTATACAGGTATTTCATCTTTGCTAAGTCCCTAATTCTTTTTAATTCTGCTCTAAGGTAATTAGCATAGTGAGATGAAGGATTATTTTGATCAATTAAGACTTGCAGGGAATCACCATTTACTGAATTTAAAGCAAAAACTACCACAGTTCGGGTATGCTCCCCATTGAACTTAATACCAAACTTGGAAATCCTAGTGAAACTTATCCAACCAGTAATTATTAAAACAATAAAAAGGATAACAGAAACTAAAAAATATAATTTAAATGCTACCGAAATAAATCTGCCTCGTTTCATACTGGTTTCCATTAAATTAACTTTTTCAAGAAACTAAAATAGAACTTTTCAAGATATAAAAAAAATAAAATTTGTTGTGAATAAATTATAAATTAAACTTTAATAATATTTTATTATAATATATGTATAATAGATACATATATAAAATTTTATATATCATACAATTAGACATTTATTTTTTATTCTATTCATTTTATTACAATTTAAAAAACATGAAAAACCTATTTTTTTATTATCATAATATTGTATATTTTTTTCATTTATTGGACAACAAACTGAAAATGTTAAAAGAATTAAAAATAAACTTTCACTTCCTAAATAGTGTGAATTCGATACATCAATTCAAATTAATAATTTGATAAACTATTATTTACAACTATATTATTTATGGATGGAATAGCGAAAAAATAACAAGAAACTTGATTTTTGCTTCTATTTACTATTATTCCAATTCTCCACAGACTCAAACAAAATGAATTAGTTGATATAAAGACTAATACATTGTTTATTACATCAAACTAACGCTATTTGGATAGATTATTCCATTAATAATCATTTTAATAAATATTTTTACTGGCTATGAGAAACGACTACCAGCACAATCTCATCCGGCTATACATCCTAAAAGTATCGCATTGGTTCATGCTGACCATGCCAATTGTTGTCCTTTTTTATAAGGATAATGGTTTAAACATGAGCCAAGTTTTCATTCTTCAAGCAATCTATTCTATATCAATCGTTGCTCTTGAAGTTCCTTCGGGATATTTTGCTGATGTTCTTGGTCGAAAAAACTCACTTATTACTGGATCAATATTAGGTTTTGCAGGTTTTCTCATCTATTCATTATCATTCGGTTTCATAGGGTTTATATTTGCTGAAATAATCTTAGGATTTGGTCAAAGTATGATTTCTGGAGCCGATTCGGCTATTCTTTACGACTCACTTATTGAGAGTGATCAAGAAAAAAATTATCTAAAACATGAAGGTAGAATAACCTCCGCAGGAAATTTTGCTGAAGCTTTTGCGGGTATTCTAGGTGGATTGCTGGCAGGATTGAGCCTCAGATACCCTTATTATTCCCAAACTCTTGTTGCATTTATTGGAATTCCTGCAGCATTCACTTTGATTGAACCAAGAGTGAGTCAAGTGAAGTTTGGGTTGGGTTGGAAAAATATTATCGAAATTGTAAAGTATTCTCTTATAAAAAACCAACGGTTACGGTGGAACATTATTTACTCATCGGTTGTTGGAACTTCAACTTTAGCAATGGCCTGGTTTGTACAACCATGGCTTATCAGGGCAAATTTCCCCATTAGCTTATATGGAATTACCTGGACTATACTTAACCTTTCAGCTGGTATTACTGCTTTTTACGCTTATAAAATTGAACTAAAATTTGGAAAGGTTACTACAGTTGCATCGTTTACGCTAATTCTAGCAATGGGATTTATTGCTAGCGGATGGATCACAGGCCTTTGGGGGCTGATTTTTATACTACTTTTTTACTTAGCAAGGGGCATAGCAACGCCAATACTTAAGGATAATATAAATAGAATTACCCCCTCCAATATGAGGGCAACAATACTATCAGTACGCAATTTCATTATCAGAATACTATTCGCCCTATTAGCACCATTCTACGGATGGGCAATTGATATTCTTAGCTTAAAAGATGCCCTAACTGTAGCAGGGTTCGTATTTATTATACTGGTGGGAATTAGCTTTTTCTTTTTTCGAAAAACGGGGAATCTTAGTGATTAGTGTCAACTTCAAAGGATAACCCATCGTAAGCAAAGCAAACATTATCGGGTAGTTCGTTTGAAATATCAACGTAAAGCCCCATCTGATGGCTAACATGTGTTATAAACCCTCTTCGAGGGCTAAAGTCGGAGATGAATTTCAATGCTTCCTGAAGTGAGAAATGGGACATGTGCCTTTGTCTTCTTAGGGCATTTACTATAAGGTACTTTGTACCCACTATTTTAACTTTTTCCTCCTCTGGAATAAAATTTGCATCTGTAATATATGTTAAATCACCTATCCTAAAACCATAAATGGGAAGCTTATGATGATAGCCTCTTATAGGAATTATCTTAATATTTGATATTTCAAATGGATGTCCATTAAAATCATGCATTACAATTTCTGGAATGCCAGGATATTTACTATCGGCAAACACATATGAAAGTTCCTTTCTAATTGATTCTTGAACTCTTTGCTCTGCCCATATATCCATAGGTCTTTGCATGATCCAATTAAAAGCTCTCACATCATCAAGACCTGCAATATGATCTCGATGCTCATGAGTTAAGAGTATTGCATTAAGTGATTTAACCTTTGAATTAAGCATCTGCTGCCTAAAATCAGGCCCAGCATCTATTGCTATATTAACTCCATTATACTCTATAAGCGCCGAAGTTCGTAATCGTTTATCCCTATAATCATTAGATTGACAAACCGGGCATTGGCAAGCAATTACCGGAATTCCTTGAGATGTACCTGTTCCTAAAAATGTAAATTTCACTTTACAGCGCTTTTTTTCATTCTTAAAGATAAAAATATTAAATATAATAACACCATTACTGCCATCACTGCCGATGGAATAGCAGCCTCTTTCCCGAATAAAGCCAATGCAGTAAAAACGGAAAAGCCCGAACTCTTTATCGAAATTAGCATGCTCTGGGTCTTTTGAAGAGAACTTTCAATTTTAAAAAATTTTGCAATAGTTTCAAAACCTAAACCGAGTCCAAAAATAGCAACAAATAGTACCAAAGAGATTCGTAATAGGATCATTGGTTCTGTAAAGAACACTTGTCGATTAATTCCAACAGCAACAAAGATTAAAACAGCAAAACCCCAATCTACAACTTTACCTCTAATAGGTTCAATGTACTTAAACAAAGGCTTATATAATAGTAACCTAGAAACTAGCATTGGTACAACCACAAGTTGGAGCATCATTTTAAATAAATCGAAAGGTTTTACCCATTGATTAGGTGCAAAAAAATTAATCAATAATGGTGCTAAAATAATTGAGGCTAAAAAAGCACCCGTAACTCCAATTATTGCATACTCAATTTTCCCTTTCAGAATATACGAAAATGGAATAATTGCAACGCCAGGTGGTGCTGCGGCAATTACAATAAACCCGTAAAATAGGTCTCTGCTTGGCATAATCCACCATGCTAGGGGGATAATAATCAGACTAAACACTACATAGTTTAGTAGTACCCCCATCAGCATTGGTTTTGCGAAATTAACAGGGTTTTTTAAGTACTCTAAACTAATACCTGTCATAGAAAAGGCCATGGCTACAGCTAACGCAATAAAAGCATAATCCTTAAGTATAGATGCCTTATCTCCTGCTACAAGTCCAATAATTACAGCAAAAACTAGAATTGAGTTTCGATTTAAAAATATTCCTTTCAATAAATTGATCATTAAGCGTATTTTTGCGAATAATTGTATAAAGATAATATACCTGTTTTTATCTACATAAATTCATCAATATTTATTAAGCATTATGACAGGAATCCTGTACCTAATCCCCACCACCATTGGCTCCGATAGTTGGGAAAGTGTTATCCCTCCTCAAGTAATAGCCCAAACAAGGGATTTAAGAAATTTTATTGTTGAAGATATCAGAACTACGAGAAGATACCTATCAAAAATTGGTGTGAATACTCCAATAGATCAAATTAACTTTCAAGTATTAAATGAGCATACAAAGCAAGTTGAGATTGAAGAACTAATTAAACCCTTGCTCAGCGGGAATGATGTGGGTCTTCTTTCCGAAGCAGGTTTACCAGCCATTGCCGATCCTGGTTCTCAGGTTGTTGCAATAGCAAATCGGAAAGGAATTAAAGTAGTCCCACTTACTGGTCCAAGTTCCATCCTTTTAACTTTGATGGCTAGCGGCTTAAATGGGCAGAACTTTGCTTTCGTTGGATATCTGCCCATAAAGTCTGATGAGCGTAGAAATCGACTCAAACAACTGGAAGTACGTTCACGACAAGAAAATCAAACCCAAATTTTTATAGAAGCACCATACCGAAACATTCATCTTTTTCAGGATATTCTAAAGGTGTGTGGTCCTGAAACAAAATTATCAATTGGGGTTGAGTTAACAACTACATCAGAGTTTATTGCAACAAAAAAAATCTGGGAGTGGAATAGTGCAACACCCCCAGATATAAATAAGAAAAACTGTGTATTTTGCTTAATGGCTTAATCTATTGTTTCCCTTTGAAACTAACCTTTACAAGTTTTATGTCAAAAATCAATGTGGCATATGGTGGTATAGCTGCTGTGCCACCAGTTTGACCTGTATTACCATACATGTTAAATGAAGGTATAATAAAGGTCGCCTCTTCTCCTTCAATCATTTTCTGTACAGCTAAGTTGAAACCTGCTGTGTAACTATCGGAACCAACAGTAAAAGTTAAGGCATCATATGTTTTACTAGAGGAATATATATTGTTCTTCAAAGCAACGGTATCAATATTAGTATCAAAGACAAATCCATCAAGAAACCTTCCAACATAATATACTTCAACAACAGAATCTTTAGCAACAACACATTGCCGTGTTCCTTCTTTTGTTTTTTTATAGTACAAACTATCATTAAATGAAGTGAATCCTAAATGGTGAGAAAGATAACTTGATATCGAATCTTTTTCGTAAGCCTTAGGATCTAATACAACTTTTTTAAGTTCCACATCATAAATTAATGTTTTATAAGAAGAAACACCTGATGCACCAGCACCATATGCTAATTTAGAAGGCATTATCAGCTGAGCCTTACCACCCTCCTTCATCATACTTAAACCTTCTGCCAATCCTTTAAGGACGGAAACTTTACTTAAATATTGGGTATAACTTGGCACATAGTGTTTTGTTGCTGTGAAGATATCATAGAGCTTTGCAACATCTTTATTAGTAGTTTCATATAGGTTACCATCAAGATCTCTCACCTCATAAGACATTACTACGTAGTTACTATCCTTTGGTGTGCTTCCAACCCCATCTTTAATATTGGTGTAGTACAAACCACTAGCTGTTGGTGTTGTTGTTATTTTATTAACCTGCAACCATGCCTGCAACCGAGCCATTTCGTCGCTAATAGGATCATCAACAATTCTATCACATGCAACTGCAAAAAGTAGAAAAGAAATCAAAAACAAAAGAAAATTTTTCCTTCTCATAACGCTTTATTTCAATTATTTAATTTAATACTATCTAAACGAATCTGATAAAAAATGGTTTGATACGGACCTACAATTCCTAGTCCTTTATTTCCAAATCCCAAAAAAGAGGGTATCACTAAATCTGCCAATGAGCCAATTTTTGCAAGCATAAAACCATATTTAACTCCCTCTGGAATATCACTGTTTGAAAGAACAATCTGTTGATTTTCATTGCCTAAATCTCTTATAACTGTTCCATCAGGTAATGTTCCCTTATACCAACCATAAATTGTATCATTTATTGTGGGCGTAAGATTCATGCCCAAAGTTATGAATTTATAAAACAATCCTGTTGAATCCTGTGTATAACCATTTCCAACAAGGTTTAAACCTTCCATATATGATTTTTCCTTTTGTATATCTTTCCCATTAACTTTAATAATTTCAATATCATACGCCAATGGTGACCATTGTGAAATTGGACCCACAATATCTCCTTTAAAACCAAGCGATGATGGAAATAAAATTGTAGCCACTTCATGCTCGCGGAGCAACAATAAACCATCATCTAAGCCATCTATTAAACTTTTTTTACCTGTTATAACCAATAGTGGTTCAAAAGAACGTATAATAGTATCAAGTTTTGCTTTTTTTGCTTCTGCCTTTATATTTGTATCAAATACCTTTCCATCTAAAGTATACCCTTTATACCAAAAAGTTACAGTATCTCCACTATTTACCTGATAACCAAACGTTGTTTTCTTTATTATATGATAAATTCCACCAACTTTAGAATACACCCAACTCTTGCCTTTAATATAACTTTCAATACTGGCGTTCTCTGAATATGTTCGCTCCTCTTCAATTGATTTCTCACAGGATACTAATCCCATAATAAAGATTAAACTGTATAAACAAGGGTTTAAAGTTAGCCAGAATCTCATCACGCAAATTATCCTTTACCTTTTTTAACTTCAATTAGCTCAACTTCAAAAATCACGGATGTAAATGGGGGAATTATTCCTGTAGAGCTGCCTTTTTCGCCAAAAGCTAATTTTGATGGTATAATAAATAACGATTTTTCACCCTCTTTCATCATCCCTATGGCCTCTTCTAAACCTTCAATAACTTGCCATTTTTGTCCATAAACAAATTGAAAGGGTTCATTTCGTTTCTTTGTTGAATCAAATATTTTACTGTTAAAGAATCTTCCCTCAAAGTTAACGGTTATAGTATCACCAACTGCAACACTCTTCCCCTCCTTTTTTATTATAGGGATATAATATAAACCAGAAGAGGTTGGCGCAATGCTAAGCTTTTCACCATCCATATATTGTTTTAGAATTACCCTCTCATAATCCCCAAAATCATTTATCCAATTTAGAAATGCTTCCTTTTCGAGTTGATATTGTTTTTCGGTTTGAATTTCCATCATTTTAATATCTGCTCGCATTAAATCACCCTTATTAATAAATCTTGGGCGAGATGTCTCAAGAGTTTTAACAAAAAAGGAATCAGCAGGAAAATAAAATGATGCGCTATCGCCTAAAACAAGCATCAAAAAACACTCTTCTATTGATCCTTTATACCTAGGGACAGTGAGCTGAAATTTTCTTAAACCTTGAAAGAAAAGAGAATCCTTGATTGTCCTATAAGAGATATTTACAGTGATGTAGTTTAATATCTCAGGTTTTGCAGAGCCATCGCCTAAACTAATTAACTTATAATGTATTCCTGTTTCTGTCATTGAGTAGCCCGGAAATCTCGAAGATTTTTTCGAGCAGCCAAGTAACAGGAGAAAAAGGAAACCTATAAGTAATATTCTGCAATTCCTCATCAAAAATAGTTTGAAAATTTCCATGTAAAGTTAGCTAAAACTTATTTTAAACTAACGATAGACTTTCAACATTTCTATATCATATACAATTATTGAGCGAGAAGGTATCATTTTTTCATCGCCTAGTAAGCCATATGCAAGATGTGGAGGTAGTATAAACTTTCCCTTTTGACCAGGTTTCATCAGAAGAACAGCTTGTTCAAGACCTGATTCAACTCTACCATGCCCAACTTTAAATCTTTTAGGAGTATCCTTTTCGGATTGGTAGCAAAGTGTTCCATCGAGCAATGTGATTTTATATAAATACTCAACAACGTTGCCCGTTTTAATTAAATCACCTTTGGGATCTCCCCATATCAAATAGAATAAGCCAGTACCACTTTCCCTTACTCCATCAAGGTTATATCTTTTAATATAGTTTTCAATTTGACTGCGATCCTGATCTACTAGTACACTATTAATTTTTGCAAGTTTATCTTTTGCTTGAGCAAAATCTTTTCTTGACAATTTTTTATTATCGTCCCTACAACCTTGAAGGAAAATTGATAAAATCACTAAAAGTACTGTAGCAATATAACGCATCGCTTAGCTGTTTAATTCAGAAGAATACATTTTCAGAACATTTTCAAAAAGAAGTTCAGCATCTTTTAATGACATAAATGCCTTACCCCCAGCAGCATTTTTATGCCCTCCCCCATTAAAATGATTCTGAGAAACAGTATTAACTGGAAAAGTGCCTCTTGAACGTAATGAAACTTTGATAAATGAATCGTGTTCAACGAAGAGAACCGAAAAAATTACACCCTTTATAGATAATGGGAGATTTACAAAACCCTCGGTATCGCCCATCTTATGCTTAAAATTCTTAAGATCTTCCCTTGTCAATGAAATACAAGCAGATTTATATTCAGGGTATACTTTCATCCTGTCGCTTAGAGAAAACCCTAATAGCCTCATCCTATCGGCAGTAAAATTATTATATACTAAGCCCTGAACATTCTCAACATCCACTCCTTTGGCAATTAATTCTCCTGAAATTTGGAATGTTCTTCCTCTAGAGCAAGCGTAGCTGAACGATCCTGTATCCGTCATTATCCCAACAAATAAGCATATAGCAGCATCTAGTGTAACAACGTTATCACCAAAACATGATGATAACACCTCATAAACCAATTCGGCAGTAGAACTAACTTCAACGAAGGAGAATTGTAAATCGAATTTACTCTCAGGTTGTGGGTGATGATCGATTAACACCTTCTTAGCTTTTGATTGCATCAATACATCTCCCATATCCTCGGTACGCTTGAAACCATTAAAATCGAGGCAAATTATGGTATCGGCACTAAGAATATAGTTTACGGCATTATACTTTTGCTCTGAATATCTGACCACCTGATCGGAGCCTGGCATCCATGACAAAAACTCAGGGAATCCATTCGGTGTAATGGCAATTACAGGATAACCAATAGATTTTAATATGTGATATAACCCTAATACAGAACCTACTGCATCCCCATCGGGGTTATGATGGGTTGTAATAACTATACTTTTTGATGATTCTAGAAGATTCTTAAATTCCTCAATCCTTTCAACCTCTGATTCTAAAAGCATTATATAAACTATTTTGGTTTCAAAGATATAATAAAAAAAACGTATTCGGATACAGAAAAATATTTGTTATTTTGGAAAAAAAACTACTATGGAAAAATCATTAACTTTTGCAATGATAAAGCCAGATGCTTTTAGGAATGATTATACCAGTGAAATTCTTTTTGAAATTCTTAAGGCTGGATTTAAGCTAAGGGCAATTAAAATCACACTTTTAACGCTTGAAAAGGCTGAACAGTTTTATAGCGAACATCGTGGAAAAGAGTTTTTTGAACGCCTAACATGTTTTATGAGTTCTGGTCCTGTAATGGCACTTATTCTTGAAAAACCAGATGCAGTTAATGAATTCCGCAAATTGATTGGAAAAACCGATCCCACGGAAGCCCAAGAGGGTACTATAAGAAAGATGTACGGGACTACTACATCGCAAAATGCGGTTCATGGCTCCGATAGCTTTGAACATGCCGAAAGAGAGTGGGGATTTTTCTTCTCACGAAGGGAGATTCATTAATAAGAATTAAGGAATCGTTTAAAGGTGTTTACAATAGCCTTTATATAACTTGAAAAGCCACCTTTATTAGAAATTGTATTTATTGAGCTAATATCTCAATAACAAATTAATCCTTAAGAAATAGACCTTCAGAGAATTACGGCTTGATTTCAGTATAAAAGATGAGAATCTGGTCATTACACCCGAAGTATCTTGACTCTAAAGGGTTAATCGCCCTCTGGCGAGAAGCACTATTGGCAAAGCATGTACTTGAAGGAAAAACCAAAGGTTATAAGAACCATCCACAACTTGAGAGATTTAAGAAAGCAAAAGTTCCCATTGATGCTATAAACCAATATCTAAAAGAAATATACATTGAGGCTTCTCACAGAAAATATAGATTTAATAAAGAAAAGATAAATTGGAGTTTTACACCCAATAAACTAACCGTAACCAAAGGACAACTCGATTATGAAGCGAAACATCTATCGAATAAACTACATAATAGAGACTTAAGTAAATATTATGAGTTTCAACTAATAAAAACCTTCGAAACACATCCGCTTTTTGAAGTAATTGAAGGGGGAATTGAGAATTGGGAGATACTAACCAACAATAAGAAAAGTAAATGAAAATAGTTGCAACTCAGTTGTTGTGTGAACAGTCCTATCTATGAATAAACATATTTCACTTAAATATTATATCCTTTACAACACTTTGACCAAGATAGCTATTAATAATGGTAATTACCCGTTGCTTGCTCATTTGAAGTTCATTCCTTAATACCGAAGATTTTAGGGTTATTGTTAATTTTCCATTTTTCAGGGTTATACTTTGAGTAAGAATTGAAACATTATGCCCCATTATCTTTTTCCACTCATCGATAATCTTTACCTCATAAATTTTCTCTTCGAGTTTATGCTCATGAATAAACTCATTAATAGCATCCCCCAACGATTTTATATTATGTCTACTCATTTCAATATCACTGTTTGTAATAGTTCAAAAGGTTAATCATTACCAGAAATTTCATCTACGGAACCAGAATCTACTTTAAATAGTTTAAAGCCTGAATGAAGTTGATCAAGAATTTCATTTAATCTCCCTTTATTAGTATCAGTAATAAAAATCTGCCCAAAACTATCATCAGAAACCAACTTAATAAAATTTTCAACCCTGTTAATGTCCAATTTATCAAATATATCATCAAGTAGAAGAATTGGTCTAACACCTGAAATACTCCTCATAAACTCAAACTGTGCAAGTTTCAGAGCAATCAAATACGTCTTTTGCTGTCCTTGTGAACCCTCCTTTTTAATAGAATAATTGTTGAGCATTAGAGTTAAATCATCTTTATGAACTCCAACAGACGTAAACTGAATCATACGGTCTTTCGAAAAACTACTTGCTAGTAAAGTTTTAAAATCTTCGCCTTTGATCTGCGATTGGTAGACCAATTCTACCCTCTCCTCTCTGCCCGATATAATGGTATAATACTTTTGGAAAATAGGGATTAACTTATCAACAAAGTCGTTTCTTTTCTTAAAAATTGTCTCCCCATTCATCGCAAGTTGCTCGTCTAATACCTCAACCAGCTCCACGCTAAAATTATTTTTACCATCAATATCTTTGAGCATCTTATTGCGTTGAGCAAGCACTCTGTTGTACCTTATCAATTCATCAAGATACTGCCTGTCGAATTGAGAGATAACACTATTTATGTACTTCCTACGCTCCTCGCTCCCATCAACAATCAACGATAAATCGGCTGGTGAGATAATTACAACAGGCAGTAAACCAACATGATCAGCAAGGCGTGGGTACTCCTTACCATTTCGTTTAAAAACCTTCCCTTCACTTTGCTTTACAGCACAGAATATAGTTTCATCCTTATCATCTCTATCGTAAAGCCCTTGAATAATAAAGAAATCCTCAGTGTGCTTAATATTCTGACTATCGATTGGGTTAAAGGCGCTTTTACAAATAGATAGGTAATAAATTATATCGAGTAGATTTGTTTTTCCTTGCCCATTATCACCAACAAAGCAGTTCAACTTTGGGTGAAATTCCATTTCAACCTGACTGTATGATTTAAAATTAAGTGCTGTAAGGTGTTTCAAAAACATAATCAAAAGATATTCTGAATTTCATTGAGCACAAATGTACGGAAGAAAAGCTGCGAAACCAATCTTAAATTATTGCTAAAAAATTTCCATATAACTTAAAAACCATTACTTTTGCGTCTGCTTTAGTAAAAAAAGAAACCGTTAATCATTATGGCAAAAGATAAAAAAGACACAACAGGGAATAGCGTTGAATCACTTGAGAATGCTTTAACTAGAACTGAACGATACATCGAGAACAATCAGAAGAGTTTAACCATTATAGTTCTTGCAATTGTTGTTATTGTTGGTGGCTACCTTGGATATAAGAAGTTATATCTTGCTCCAATGGAGGAGAAGGCTCAATCGCAAATTTTTGCAGCTGAACAGTATTTTGAAAGAGACTCATTTAAACTTGCCTTGAATGGTGATGGAAACTACCTAGGTGTACTTGATATCATTAACAAGTATGGCCCAACCAAAACCGCAAATCTTGCATACTACTATGCAGGTATTTCATATCGCAGTTTAGGTAAATATCAGGAAGCAATAACCTATTTAAAGAAATTTGATGCGGGAGATCTTCTTGTTTCTCCGCTTGCATTAGGTGCTATTGGTGATTGCTACGTTGAGTTAAATAATCTTAACGAAGGGGTTAACTACTACGAAAAGGCAGCAAGTTATAATGAAAATGATTTTACTACTCCTCTGTTCCTGAAAAAAATAGGTATTGTATACGAATCCATGAAGAACTATAAAAAAGCTCTAAAATCTTTTGAAGAGATTAAAGACAAATACCCGAAAAGTTCCGAAGCAAGAGATATAGAAAAGGATATTACAAGAGTAAAAACCTTACAGGGCAACTAAAATTAAGATATCCATATATAACCAACCCGAATGGGTTGGTTTTTTTTTACCTTTACCCCAAATTAACTGATTAAACTATGGCAACAAAAAATTCAAATCTATCCGCATACGATCCTGATCAAATCCCATCAGCAAAGAAAATGATTTTCGGAATTGTTGTATCCGACTGGAATTCAGATATTACCTACGCACTACTTGATGGAGCATACAAAACATTAACTGAGCACGGAGCGAAAGAAGATAATATTCTGGTAAAACATGTTCCAGGAAGTTTTGAACTAACCTTGGGTGCTCAGTTTATGGCTGAATATGGAGATTTGGATGCAATTATCTGCTTAGGATGTGTTATTCAAGGCGAAACACGCCACTTTGATTTTATCTGTCAAAGTGTAACCCATGGAATTACTGAACTAAATATGAACTATAATATACCATTCGTATTTGGTCTTTTAACAACTAATAATATGGAACAAGCGATTGCCCGTTCAGGAGGAAAACATGGGAACAAGGGCGTTGAAGCGGCGATTACAGCAATTAAAATGGCCGCATTGCAAAAAGAAATGGAAGAACTTGAAGATTAGACAATGTCATTCATATAAAATGAAAGCGACCCAAATAATTGGATCGCTTTTTTTACTTTAGGAATCAACTTATGTCTCCCATCCTCTTCCGTCTTCGATCGTCTGACTTCCGTCCAGCACTATCTACCATGCATTAAACAAACCATTAAGTAGTCGTTCACGTTTCTCTTCATTAGACATCATTTCGTATTTACGTTTTTCCGCCTCGATGGCTTTTCGTTTTTTATCCTGCTCTTTTCTAATAGCATCCATATAACGTGCTACAATCCTATCCTTTAAAAATTTTTCTGCAACATTTGGGAAGAGTTCGAGTAAAAGTTCCTCTTTCTCATTCACAGCTAACTTCGCATCACCAAATTCCTTAAAAGTAGGGTTTGGCTGCTTCTGGTAGTTTGAAGTATCGTAAGGTCTTTCATCTCTAAAACCTGCAATTTGCAAACGAAATTCAGGATCTACAGGGATAGGCGTTTTACCATATACTCCTTTTACAAGGTTAACATATTGAATCGACTTATTTGAATAGAAAGGAAGTCCTTTATTCTCATCTATTACACAATTAACAGCCTGAACACCTACTATTTGACTTGTAGGCGTAACTAATGGGGGACAACCTGATGCTAGTCTTACGGTTGGTATTATTTCTAATACCCTTGGAAGAAGTTGTTCAAGTTTAAGTTGTTTAAGCTGGGCAAGCATATTAGTATACATACCACCAGGAACTTCAGCAAATTTAACGTTCTCATCAGGTTCTGGAAAGTTAAAATACTTTTCAATAGCTAAACAGCAACTTAAAAGTTCATCGTACTTACTGTTTTTTGCAGATGAGATTGCATCATCAAAGAGTTTGTTAATATTTGCAGGTAATGTGTCCTTTGTAATATCAAATTCTAATGGAAAAAGCTGATAACTATCAAATTCTATTAATTCCTTGCGAATCTCTTTGAGCTCATTATTAATTTTAACAACAGCATCAAGGTTTACACCTGTATCAATATCCAGTTTATTACAGAAAATCTGTATGATTTCAAATGAAGGTGCTGCAGGGCCACCGGCAAAACTAAAAATTGCTGTATCAACAATGTCAACCCCTTTAATAATTGCCATCAAAGTGGCAGCTAAACCATAACCGGGGGTGCAATGTGTATGAAAATCAACGGGAACAGTAAGGGCACTCTTAAGGGCAGAGATAATTTCACTAGATCTTTCAGGGGTAACCAAACCTGCCATATCCTTTAAAGAAATCATATCGGCACCCATTGCCTCAAGTTCTTTGGCTTTATTTACAAAATATTCGATACTAAATATCTTTTTAGGAAGGGACTTACCTTTTAGAATTGATCTAATCCTATCGTTTGTTGTAAATTTTGGATCAACAGTGTAGCAAACAGTAGCATCTGCTATTCCACCATTCTCCTTAACATATTTAATAGTACTACGTATATTTTCGGTATCATTAAGCGCATCAAAAATTCGCATAATCGAAATACCCGATTGAACTGCATTTCGGTTAAATCCTTCAATTACTTCTTCTGGATACGGGTTGTAGCCAAATAAATTACGCCCTCTTGAAAGTGCTGTAAGTTTTGAAACATCTCCAATTACACTTTTAATCTTTTCTAGCCTTTCCCATGGGTCTTCATTCAAGTAGCGCATTATTGAATCGGGAACAGCACCTCCCCAGACCTCCATTGCATAAAACTTTGCTTCCTTAAATAAAGGCAAAACCCTATCAACCTGTTTTTGAGTCATTCTGGTTGCGAAAAGTGATTGCTGACCATCGCGAAGCGTAACATCACGGATTAAAAGCGTTTTATTCATAAATTATTGAGGTGTTTTAATAGAAATTCTTTTTGTTGTTGCTTGTATTATTAACAGCTAAATAAGTAAATTGGTTTGTATAAACTATAAATTTTGCATAGGCTTAAAAACATGGTTTTATAACATATTTGTCATAAAATTTTATTAATACCAAAAAAAAAGCGTAATCAATCCGATTACGCCTTAAAATAACTATTGAATCTTCTATTTTCGTTTACTCTTCTGTATTTCTTGCTGTTTGGCTATCTGCTCAAGTTTTTCCTGAAATCTGGATTTCTTAACAGGTTTTTTAGCATTCTCATGCAGTTTGGCAAGTATGGCTTCATCATCAACAAATCTTCTAATCAATAATGTTTGACCTAGTGTAAACATGTTAGATAGAAAATAGTAGTAGCTCAAACCAGAAGCATAGTTATTGAACCAAACAATCATCATAACTGGCATAAGGTAAATCATCATAAACTTCATACCGGGAAGCTGAGCATTTGTATCACCCATCTGATCTGCACTCATCTTTGAAGTAATGAATAAAGCACCCGCCATTAAAAGTGTAAATAAACTGATGTGCGCTCCAAACTGAGGAATTGCAAAGGGTAAATTAAGAATAGAGTCATAGGATGATAGATCCTCTGCCCATAGGAAACTCTGCTGGCGAAGTTCGAATGAAGCTGGAAAAAAGCGAAACATTGCAATTAAGAATGGGAATTGTATTAGCATTGGAATACAGCCACCCATTGGATTTACCCCAACCTTTCGGTAGAGTGCCATAATCGTTTGTTGCTTCTTAATTGCATCGGCTTTATTTGGATACTTAGTATTTATCTCATCAACCTGTGGTTTAAGTACACGCATTTTTGCTGAACTCAAATATGATTTATAGGTTAGTGGGAATAATACTAGTTTGATTAAAAGAGTGAGCAAAAAGATAATTAGGCCATAGCTGGCAATCCTACTTCCAAGAATATCAAAAACTGGGATTATCAAATATCTATTAATCCATTTAATAATCCATTTACCTAATGGAACCACTTTCTCAAAACCGAGATTATATGATTTTAAAGTTTTAAAGTGATTTGGTCCAAAGAAAAAACTTAACGCAACGGTTTCGTTATTTCCATCCTGAATAGGAAGAGATAGGCGAGCCGAGAAATTTCTTAAACTTTTATCATCCGTTGATGCAGCAGACACAAAGTTTGCATTTGCAAAATCAGTTTTTGCTACAAGAATAGAAGAGAAGAATTGGTGCTTGAATGCTACCCACTTTATTTTGGTTGTAACCTCTTTTTTATTAGCATCGCCACTTGAAGAAATCTCTTCATACTCCTCGTTCGGGTAGTTATAAAAAATTGAGGTGTATGTACTCTCATTTTGAGCGCCTTTCTCAAGTTGAGGCATTTTAGAAAACCAATTAAGATCTATTGAATTTACCTTACCACTGAACACGCTAGCCATACCTGAAAAATGAATATCAAAATCCATTAAATAGCTATCAGATTTTAATGTATAGATATAATCAATGTGTGAATTAGCTCCTGCGCTCAACCTCATTACTAATGTCTGTGGATCACCATTTTGAACTGTAATAATAGAATCAGTTCTATTTGGAGCGAAATAGAGGTTTTGAGTTTGAATGTCGTTGTTATTTCCCCAAAACTGTAAGCCAAATGAATTCTCATCACCTGTAAAAAGAATTAAAGGTTGCCCTGTATAGGTTTTGAATTTTTTAAGTTCAACTGAATAAATTCTCCCACCAAGAGTTGATACTTTAACCTTCATTAAATCATTTTCCAGAGTGATCATCCTTTTCTCACCATTCAGCGATGAAGCAAAAGAACCCAACTGCTCTTCCTGTACTTTTCTCTGAGTTGAATCACTTTTTGTGTTTACCTTTGTTATCTCCAAAGCCTTTTGTTGTTGCAGCATCTCAGCGTTAACTCTTGCAATTGAATCGTTTTTGCGCTGTATTGCAGCAACTTGCTCACTCGAAGGGGTGTTGAGATAGCCAAACAAGATTAGTATTCCAAAAATCAAGACTATTCCAATAATCGTATTCCTGTCCATTGTATATTATGTGTAAATAGTTAATTACTAAACAAAAAGAAGCCACCCTAAAAAAGGGCGGCACAAATGTAATAATTTATCAAATAGCTATTTGTTAAAATCTAATGCCGCTTTAACAAAGTTTACAAAAAGAGGATGAGGGTTTACAACAGAACTTTTATACTCTGGGTGAAACTGTACCCCAATAAACCATGGATGCTTAGCTATTTCCATAATTTCGACTAAACCAGTATCGGGATTTGTACCAGTAGCCACCATTCCTGCTTTCTCAAATTGTTCAAGGTACGCATTGTTAAATTCATACCTATGACGATGTCGTTCTTGAATTTCAGTTTTATGGTAAGCCTGTGCTGCTTTTGATCCTTTTTTAATAACGCAATGATAAGCTCCAAGCCTCATTGTTCCTCCTTTATCAATAATTCCCTTTTGGGTTTCCATCAAGTCAATAACAGGATTTTGTGTGCTACGAACCATTTCAGTGGAATTGGCATCAGATAGCCCAAGAACATTCCTTGCAAATTCAATTACTGCACATTGCATACCAAGACAAATTCCAAAAAAGGGTATACCCTTCTCACGAGCATATTTTACAGCGGTTATCTTACCTTCAACTCCTCGATGTCCAAATCCTGGTGCAACAATAATACCCTTAAGTTCACCAAGTTTTTCTTCTAAGGTTGATTCGCAAATAGTTTCGGAATGAATTGTAATTAAATCAACCTTACATTCATTGGAAGCACCTGCATGAATAATAGATTCTACAATTGATTTGTAGGCATCAGGTAGTTCAACATACTTACCAACCAAGCCTATCTTAATAGTTGTTTTTGGATTCTTAAGCTTTGCTATAAACTCATTCCACGATGCAAGATCTGGCTCTTTGCCTACTGGAAGATTTAATTTCTTTAGTACTGTTAAATCCAACTTTTCCTTAAGCATCAGCAAAGGAACCTCATAGATTGTTTTAACATCTATTGATTCAACAACCGACTCAGGATCAACATTACAAAAAAGAGCAACCTTCCTACGCAATTCCTCATTGAGTGTCTTCTCTGTCCTTAAAACCAGAACATCTGGCTGAATCCCGTTCTCTAAAAGAACTTTAACAGAATGCTGGGTTGGTTTTGTTTTAAGTTCGCCTGATGCTGCAAGGTAAGGGACAAGTGTTAAATGGATAAAAACTGAGTTTGTTGGCCCTAGTTCCCATCTTAGCTGACGCACAGACTCAATATATGGTAACGATTCGATGTCGCCTACAGTTCCACCAATTTCGGTTATCACCACATCATACTTATGCTTTGTACCAAGAAGTTTTATCCTTCCTTTTATCTCATCGGTGATGTGTGGAATAACTTGTACCGTTTTACCCAAGTACTCACCCTTGCGCTCCTTATTAATAACCGATTGGTAAACCCTACCTGTTGTTACATTATTCGCCTGTGTTGTAGGAAGATTTATAAATCTCTCGTAATGTCCTAAATCGAGATCTGTTTCGGCACCATCCTCAGTAACATAGCATTCACCATGTTCATAAGGGTTTAATGTACCAGGATCAACGTTGATATACGGATCGAGTTTTTGGATTGTAACCGAATATCCCCTACTCTGAAGAAGTTTGGCAAGGGAAGCGGAGATGATACCCTTCCCTAAGGAAGAGGTTACACCTCCAGTTACAAAAACATATTTGGTGTTATGTGGCATTAATTAGTTATTTATTGGGAGTTGTTAATCTAAGTCGAGTTTATCGATCATTTTAATTTTCTCCTCAAGCATTTTTATCTCCTCTTTACCTTTCTGAATCTTATTCTCAACATCCTTTATCATCTGCTCAGCATTCTTTGATTTGGTAAAGAAACCGATATTGTTTTCCCAAAGCACAATATCACCCTCAATTTGTCTAAGCCTATTAAAGAGTTTATCGCGTTCCTGACGAACCTTGTTTTCCTGACGAGGATTACCATGTACATTATCAATCCTTGTTTTAAACTTAAGCAAGTTACGCTTTGATTCATCAATTTTAAGGCTTTCGAAATGTTTATTAATAGCATCACGGTAGCCTTTCTGAATCAATTCCTTATTCTGAATTGGAACATACCCAATTTCTGCCCAACGTCTCTGAAAATCTTTAAGAACCTTTAAGTTTTCTTCAACATCCTCAACTATTTGATAGGCGGATATTTCCTCAATCAGCTGCTCTTTTGCTTTTAGATTATCCTCATACTTATTGTCAACCTGTGCAAAGTGTTGAGATTTTTGGTTGAAAAAGAAATCACATGCAGCTCGGAAACGTTTCCATAACTCATCGCTAAATTTCCTAGGTATAGGGCCTATTTCCTTCCAACGTTTCTGGAGGCTAATTAAATCTTCAGTAACCTTTTTCCACTCATTGCTATCCTTAAGTGATTCAGCCTGTAGGCAAAGTTCTGTTTTTAGTTGAAGATTATTCTGCTGTTCTTCTCGGGCATCGGTATAGAAATCGCGTTTGCTATTGAAAAACGCATCGCAAGCCAAGCGGAAACGCTCGTAAATCTTATTATTATCCTTTTTAGGAGCAAAGCCAATTGTTTTCCAAACCCTTTGTATATCAATCATCTCCTTTGAGCGTTTATTCCACTCCTTATTCGATGTAATTGCAAGGGTTGAAAGTTCCTCCGCCTTTTCGCAAAGTGCTACCTTAGCATCAAGGTTTCTTTTTTGCTCATCGCGTAATCCTTCAAAATAATCCTGATGTTTCTTATTGATTTTTGCGGTGGCCTCTTTTAATCGCTCCCATAATTCGGTTCTATGCTCTTTAGGTACAGGGCCAATTTCTCTCCACTGGTTATGGTATTTTTGGAGTTTTTTGAAGGCCGTTATAACTGAAGGTTCTAAAATTAACTCTTCAGCTTTTTCGCATAGTAATATCTTTTCTTCGTGATTTCGCTTTAGATCTAAATCGCGTAAATCCTTATTAATTTTTACAAAATCATAAAAATTCTGAACATGATGGTGGTATGTTTCCCACAAATCGTTCAGATTTGATTGAGGTACAGGACCAATTTCTCTCCAGCGTTGCTGTAACTCCCTAAATTCCTGAAATGTTTGGTTTACAGAATCGGACTTGTTAACCAGCTCCTTAATTGTTTCAATTATTTTTTGTTTCTCTTCGAGATTTTGTAATTTCTTACCCTCGAAGTCTTTATTGTACTTTGAACGTAAATCACGATACTCTTTTAGAAGCTCCTTAATTTGTGGTTCTTGCAAATCCTCTGGTATAGTAAATTGTTCTAAATCACCGCCATTATCCACAAATTCTTTTCGTTTTTTCTCAATTTCTGCTTTGTGCTTTTTGTAGAAGTTAATTTTAATAATTTCTACATCGGCTCTTATTATTTGAATTGGCTTTTCGGTTAAAAGTACTTTTAGCGCTTCAACCAGTTCGACCTTCGACATTGCGTTATAATCTCCAATCTGAACGGGAGTACCATCATGATCATCGTCAGATAATTCTTCCGAATCATCATCAAGAGGTACAATTTCCTCATCAATTACAATTGGGCTAAGACCTTCATCAAGTTCCTCATCATCATCGTGTGATTCGTGAGATGTCTTATTTTCCTGCTCTGCAGGTTCAATTACAGTTTTACCAGTAGGTTCAGAATCTAAACCGTCATTCTCTTTAGAAGCAAGTTGCTCCTGTAGTTCAGTGCTGTTTTCGGAGGAAACTACTGTACTTTCGGCGTTGCCGAACTTCTGATCCATGTTAGGATCATTCAGATCATTACTATTCATGAGATTCAATAAATAAATTAACTAATTGTAAAGCAATGCTTTAATAGGTTCGATGCTAAATTATATAGCACACGAAAATAAGCATTATGTGTTAAGACTCAAACATTTTAATGGAAAAACTACTATTACATCAGTTTTTACTGTAGGAATAAGGGGGAAATAAAAGGGTAAAATCAGATAATCGCAAAATGCGATTATTGGCATCTTAAGGTGTATATGTTTGTTTATTTTTAACTTTGCCTTTCAATTTGGATATGATGAGGATTGATATTATTACCGTTCTACCCGAGCTTCTTGAAAGCCCTTTGGGACACTCAATTATAAAACGAGCACAAACAAAAGGGTTAGTTGAGATTGTGTTAAACCATTTAAGAGATTTTACTACCAATAAGCACCGAACTATTGATGATTACGCTTTTGGTCCCGATGCTGGGATGGTGATGATGGTGGAGCCTATTTTTAAAGCGATAGAGAAGTTGAAGGGTGAAAGGGTTTACGATGAGATTATTTATACATCACCCGATGGTGAGCCATTTAACCAGAAGATAGCCAATCAGCTAAGCACAAAAAAGAATATTCTGATTCTATGCGGGCACTATAAGGGTGTGGATCATAGAGTTAGAGAGCATTTGGTTACAAGGGAGATATCTATTGGGGATTATGTGCTTTCTGGCGGGGAACTTGCCGCAGCCATTATTGTTGATAGCGTTGTAAGGCTTGTTCCGGGCGTACTTTCCGATGAAACATCGGCTCTTACGGATTCATTTCAGGATAATTTGCTTGCACCCCCTGTTTATACCCGCCCGGCTGAGTTTAATGGGTGGAGGGTTCCCGATATTTTGCTTTCGGGGAATTTTAAGGAGATTGAGAAATGGCAGATGGAGCAAGCCTTTGAACGTACCCGTAGGTTAAGGCCTGATTTGCTAAAAGAGAATGATTGAAATTGATTTATAAAATAAGTTTAGTAAAAGTGTTTTATCCTCTTTTGTGTTTTTTCTTGGATAACTTCCTGTAAAGTGCGCCTTTGAATCTTGCTTTCCAACCACGATAGAATATCAAAATACATAAAGGCTCGTTTTTCATATACTGTTTGCTCAAGGGGCTGTAGCTGTTCAAGAAGATCTTTCAAGGCATCGGTTAGCTGATTTTGAGTGATTTTGCCAAGTCGCTTGAGGAATTTAAGAACAATTTTCTGGAAAAGATGTAGGTCATCCTTTTTAGCAAGGAAACGGTATGTCGATCGAATATGGTAATCGATTAGGTCCAAATCATTCAACTCGTAATTGCTAATCAAATTTAAGATTCGAGCAAAACAGTGAATATCGGATCGTAAATCGGTTTCCTTATCGTTAATAATCTGATTCAACCAAAATTTCGTTTTTGTGTACTGCTCATCACCGAAATACATACAAGCAAACTTGTAGTAAAAAATCAGCGTGTAATGCTTATCTAATCTATCCGAAAACTGTTTTAAATTATCAGCAATTTCGGGGATAGTTTTAGAGCCCTCGGTAAGTTCTCCCAAAAGGAAATATCGGTTGATTTTATGAGTTGATCTGTATTTAAAAAGAAGCAGTTCAATATTGGGGGTAATAATAAAATCGGAAAGTTTTTCTATTGTATCAAACTTATCAACAGTAACCAAAAACTCATCGTACTTTGAAAGTTTCGATTGAGCCATTAACAGATTATTAATTGCTCTAATATACATCTCTATTTTAGGAACAATGTACTGCGAATTAATGTCGAAGTGGTTTACCAATTTTTGAGCGTACTCATAGCCCCGCTGAAAATCTTGGATAAAGAAGAAGTAACCAGTAAAGGAGTTATATAAGTGCATTTTTTCGCTAAACGATAAGAGTTCCTCCTTAAAAACGGGTAATGTGCTGTACAGAAAATTGTTTGCAATTTCAAACTCTTTCTGATTTCGGATAAAACCAATTTTAATATAAAATGAATAAAGTTTTAAAGTGAGGTTTGAAAAATCGGTTATATTCGATAGTTTTTCTTTAATCGTTTCAGTTTCACCAATCAGAGCAGTAACACGTTCATCAATATTAGTTTTCAGAAAACGGGTAACCAACTTTTTTTCTAAATCAAGAATTTCAAACAGAAGGTAATTTTTATCATACTTTATGGCAAGGGCTTTAGCCTTCTCAAGCATCTTTAAACTTTGATCGTACAAGCATCGGTTGTAAAGAAGTTGAGTATAATCAACCATCTCCCTAATTGTAAGGTAGATACTGTTCTCGGGATTCGAAATTCTAAGACTTTGAAGTATTTGTTTATAAAGGTGAGCTTTAAGATTCGATAGCTGTACAGGTTTTATAAGCGGTTCCCTCTCTAAGATTTTCTCTTCATCATACTCCTTATGTTTATCAATTAGATCAAATAGCTTAATAAACTTTAAATCATCAGGATTTCCATTACGAGAAGCAAAAATTTTAAAAGATCTCTTTTCCGCCTTAGTTAGCGATTTAATCAAGTAAAATAGAGGGTCGATATTTCCGTTGGACATTGTAATATATTAAAAAAAATAATTATTACATTTATTTGTATGTCAGTGTTTTGGCAAATAAAACAGTGTTGTAAACATAATTTTACAAAACGTAAAAACCAAAATTTATGATTTTGCAAGTAGATTGTATAAAAATACATTCGCTTCGCAAAAGGATGATTGACAAATATAAATTTTTTATGAATAACAACACTTTTTATCCTTAACAACGCATTTTGAATTAGAAGTTTCATTCATTTTTCAATATCAGTAAAAAGATTTAACTACAAAATATAGCTAAATGAAAATTCCACTCCGAAGCGAGACGTTTATTAAAAGTAGGAAAATGGTTGGTGCTCGCAGTTTGTGGCGTGCAAATGGAATGAAAGAAGAGCAATTTGGCAAACCGATTATAGCTATTGCCAATTCGTTTACCCAGTTTGTACCTGGTCATACTCACCTTCATTCAGTTGGTCAACAAGTAAAAAAGATTATTGAAGAACAAGGATGCTTTGCTGCTGAATTTAACACCATTGCCATTGACGATGGAATTGCCATGGGACACGATGGGATGTTATACTCATTGCCCTCGCGCGATTTGATTGCCGATAGCGTTGAATATATGGTTTGTGCTCATAAGGCGGATGCCTTAGTTTGTATTAGTAACTGCGATAAGATAACTCCTGGTATGCTTATGGCTGCTATGAGGTTAAATATTCCTACAATTTTTGTTTCCGGCGGACCTATGGAGGCAGGCGTTTTAGGGGATAGAAAGTTCGATTTAGTAGATGCAATGGTTATGGGTGCCGATACAAATGTTAGCAAATCCCAACTTGCCAAAGTTGAGCAATCTGCATGCCCTACCTGTGGTTCATGTTCCGGTATGTTCACCGCTAACAGTATGAACTGCCTAACCGAGGCACTGGGGTTATCGTTACCCGGAAATGGCACCATTGTGGCAACCCACTCAAATAGGCTAAAACTCTTCGAAAAAGCAGCGAATAGAATTATTGAAATGGCTTATGAATATTATAATAATGGAAATGAGCGAGTATTGCCTCGTCAGATTGCCTCCATGAAAGCCTTTTTCAATGCTATGACGCTGGATATTGCAATGGGTGGATCAACCAATACTGTTTTACACTTACTTGCAATTGCACATGAAGCTGGGGTTGATTTCTCTATAAAGGATATTGATAATTTATCTAGGAAAACACCTTGTCTTTGTAAAGTTTCCCCCAGCTCACATTACCATATCGAAGATGTAAATAGAGCAGGTGGAATAATTTCCATTTTAGGAGAATTGGATAGAGCAGAATTAATTGATACTTCTGTATATAGAGTAGACGGATTAACACTTAATCAAGCAATAGAAGATTATGATATTGTGAGTTTAAAAGTTAATCCAGAGGCAATTGAAATATACAGTAGTTCTCCCTCCAATAGGTTTAATTTAGTTATGGGATCGCAAAATAATCACTATGCAGAACTTGATGTTAATCGAAAATCGGGTTGCATTCGAAATGCTGAAAATGCTTATCAGAAAGATGGCGGATTGGCTGTTCTGTATGGAAATATTGCCACCAATGGTTGTATTGTAAAAACGGCAGGAGTTGATTCATCGCTTTTCCATTTCGAAGGAATTGCAAGGGTATTTGAATCGCAGGATGATGCTGTAAATGGTATCTTAAGAGGAGCAATAAATCCTGGAGATGTTGTGGTTATTCGTTACGAGGGACCAAAAGGCGGTCCAGGTATGCAGGAAATGCTTTATCCAACATCTTACTTAAAAAGTTTAAGACTCGATAAAACTTGTGCCCTAATAACCGATGGGCGTTTTTCGGGTGGAACTTCGGGTCTTTCCATTGGACATATATCGCCAGAAGCCGCTGCTGGGGGCGAAATTGCTCTGATTAAAGATAATGATAAAATTGTAATTGATATTACCAATAGGTCAATTGATCTTTTAGTAAGCGAAAATGAACTGAAATTTCGAAAAGATATTGAAATCAAACGGGGTAAAGCAGCTTATTCCCCTCAATCTAGGGTAAGAACAATTCCAAATTCTCTTAAAATTTATGCAAAGCATGTTTCATCAGCTGATAAGGGTGCTATAAGAGAACTTGATTAGTGAATGGTTGAAGAATGATAAAAAGTAAATTATCTCAATAACTATGACTGCTAAAGAAAAAGAAACTAAAAGATCGAAACAACAAAACGTTGAAATATCGGGAAGCGAAGCAGTAATCCGATCGCTTATTGAGGAAGGAACTGAAATTATTTTTGGTTATCCAGGTGGACAGATTATGCCTGTTTATGATGCATTGTACGATTACCGAAATGCCCTTCGCCATATATTAACTAGGCACGAACAGGGTGCTGTTCATGCTGCACAAGGATATGCCCGCGCAACGGGAAAAACTGGAGTTTGTTTAGTTACATCTGGGCCAGGGGCTACAAATTTAATAACTGGTATAGCCGATGCAATGATTGATTCAACACCCTTGGTTTGTATTACTGGTCAGGTTGCCTCTCCCCTTTTGGGTTCAGATGCTTTCCAAGAATCTGATATTGTTGGCATTTCAATGCCCATTACCAAGTGGAATTACCAAATTACCTCACCCGATGAAATTCCATCTACAATTGCCAAAGCTTTTTATATTGCTGCAACTGGACGACCAGGGCCTGTGCTTATTGATATTACTAAAAATGCTCAAACTGGTAAGTTTAAATACAAATACGCCAAATGCCATAAAATAAGAAGTTATATACCAGAATTTCCCGTTAATAAAGAAAAACTAAATCAAGCGGCAGATCTAATAAATAGCGCCAAAAAACCATACCTGATTTATGGTCAGGGAGTTCATCTATCGGGAGCCGAAAAGGAACTGAAACAATTTATTGAAAAAACTGGAATACCTGCGGCGGGTACTCTACTTGGGCTCTCGGCGCTAAAAACAAATCATCCATTGAATATGGGGATGCTAGGCATGCATGGAAATTATGGACCCAATATCAAAACCAATGAATGCGATGTGCTAATTGCCGTTGGTATGCGATTTGACGATCGTGTTACTGGGAATCTTAAAACATACGCAAAACAGGCTAAAGTAATTCATATAGAAATTGATCCTGCTGAAATTAACAAGAATGTAAAATCGGATATTGCACTGCTTGGGGATGCAAAAAGGATTCTAAAACTATTACATCTGTTAGCTGAAAAAAAGAAACATCTATCATGGGTTAATGAATTTAAAGATGCCCATGAAATTGAAATGAAGAAAGTGATAAGTTCCGATCTTAACCCTGAAACATTGGGGATTGGAATGGCCGAGGTTGTAAATAAGGTTTCAGAGCTAACTAATAGTTCGGCCGTTATTGTAAGTGATGTAGGTCAAAATCAAATGGCTGCAGCCCGGTATTCAAAATTTACCACTTCACGTAGTCATATCACATCGGGAGGTTTAGGGACTATGGGGTTTGGGTTACCCGCTGCGATGGGTGCTAAATTAGGCATTCCAGATCGTGAAGTGGTACTTTTTGTTGGAGATGGAGGGTTACAAATGACAATTCAAGAGTTCGGAACCATTGCACAAGAAAAAGTGCCAGTTAAAATTGTTGTACTAAATAACCGTTTTTTAGGAATGGTAAGGCAATGGCAAGAACTCTTCTTTGAGAAAAGATACTCATTTACCGAAATCCTCAGCCCCGATTTTGTTAAAGTTGCTGCGGCATACGGAATACCCGGGCAATTGATAACCAAACGCAAAGATCTTAATAAGGCCTTACAAACAATGCTTGAATCAAAAGGACCTTACCTAATAGAGGTGATGGTTGAAAAAGAAGATAATATCTTCCCAATGATTCCAGCAGGTGCATCGGTTTCAGATATTTTACTATGCATAAATGATATTAAATCAAGTAATTAATTTAAAGAAAATGAAGCAAGAGTATATTATATCAGCATATAGTGAAAATCATATCGGTTTACTAAACCGAATAACTATTGTATTTACCCGCAGAAAAGTAAATATCGAAAGCATAACCGCTTCGGAATCTGCAATCAAAGGCATATTTAAACTTACAATTGTTGTAAACGATGAAAAGGAAAAAGTTGTCAACATCACTAAGCAGATTGAAAAACAGGTTGATATACTTAAAGCATTTTACTACACTAATGAGGAGATGATATTTCAAGAAATCGCCTTGTATAAGGTTCCAACAAAAGCTTTAATGGAAACCGATCAATTGGAAAAAATGATTCGACAACATAATGCTCGAATTCTGGAAATTACCCCCGAATATACGGTTATTGAAAAAACAGGACACAAGAATGAAACTCAAGAATTATTTAATGGCTTAACCGAATACGGTGTTTTACAGTTCATTCGTTCAGGCAGGGTTGCTATAACTCGATCACCTATTGAAAAACTGTCAGAATTCCTAATTCAGAGGGATGCTCTTTTAGCCAAGTCCTAGGCTAAAAACTGTTTAAAGGTTATACTCAAATCATTCATTTACACTAATTAATAACACAATGGCAAAAATTAAATTTGGATCTACAGTAGAGAATGTTGTAACTCGTGACGAGTTTCCTTTGTCAAAGGCATTGGAAACACTAAAAAAAGAAACAATTGCAATCATAGGATATGGTGTTCAAGGTCCGGGGCAGTCATTAAATCTACGCGATAATGGTTTTAATGTAATCATTGGGCAACGAAATAACTCCAAATCATGGGATAAAGCTGTTAATGATGGTTGGGTTCCAGGGGAAACACTTTTTGATATTGAAGAGGCTTGTAAGCGTGGAACAATCATACAATTTTTGCTATCCGATGCAGGTCAGATTGAACTTTGGCCTACCATTAAAAAAAATCTTACTGCCGGTAAAGCCCTTTACTTTTCTCATGGTTTTGGTATAACCTTTAAGGAACGAACAGGGATTATTCCACCACCTGACGTTGATGTAATACTTGTTGCACCAAAAGGGTCGGGAACCAGCTTACGAAGGATGTTCTTGCAAGGACGTGGGTTAAATTCCAGCTATGCTATTTTTCAGAATGCAACAGGGAAAGCGTGGGATAGAGTGGTTTCATTGGGAATTGGTGTTGGTTCAGGGTATCTTTTCGAGACTGATTTCAAGCGGGAGGTTTACTCTGATCTTACGGGCGAACGAGGCACACTTATGGGGGCTATCCAGGGTATTTTTGCAGCACAATACGATGTTTTGCGTAGCAAAGGGCATTCGCCTTCCGAGGCATTTAACGAAACCGTTGAAGAATTAACGCAAAGTTTAATGCCACTTGTTGCCGAGAACGGAATGGATTGGATGTATGCTAACTGTTCAACCACCGCGCAACGCGGGGCACTCGATTGGTGGAAAAAATTCCGCGATGCTACAAAGCCTGTTTTTGAAGAACTGTACAATGAGGTAGAATGCGGAAATGAGGCTCAACGTTCAATTGACTCGAACAGCAAGTCCGATTATCGTGGAAAACTTGACGAGGAGCTAAAAGAGCTTCGAGAATCAGAAATGTGGGTGACTGGAGAGGCCGTACGTAAGCTAAGACCCGAGAACAATTAACGTGAGTTTGACTTAAGAAACGTGATAATTCAGTTTGGTGATAGAAGTTTGGTGATAGAAGTTAAAACCGAGTTTACGAACCGAACGTAGTGAGCTCAGCGGAACTAGTTCGGCGAAATCAGCAATGGAACAAGAGTGAAATTTAACTTTACGAAGTTAATAATTGATTTTATAGTAACTTTTTTTCAGGATTGGCTTCGTTTGGCTTACGAACTCGGTTGACTTCTTATAATTTCGTATTGTCTATTTACATTTTCCTGCATCAATTAAATTTTAGATATATTGATTAACATGCAATAAAACGACTCTTAATTATAGAACTAACATTACTTACAGTCTCAGAAGAATAGAGTAAAAACTATTTTGCCTCTATATTATTATTCAACTAGTAATCTTAACCATACTTGGCAACTAGCGTTATTTACTTGATGTCGTAAAAAATTGATTACCTACTCGCTTTTTCTTTTTTTAAAATCCCTTACAATCAACAATGATATTACCGTTAGCCATCCAATGGGGTAAGGAAGCATAAGTGTGCTCCACCACCACGATAATGTTGAATTGCCTCCAAATCCTCCGAATGATGAAAAATAGAACATAAAAAACACACCAATTACAATCATTACTGTTGTTAGCAAAAATATTTTCCAGTGTCGATCATGGGTTATGTATGTTGATAATGCAATAAGTGAACTGCCTGCTGCAATAATAATTGATCCCTCTAATGGATCTAGAACGCCAATTATCAGAGCAATAACGCCCATTATGTAAATTATGCGAGTCCAATTTATTTCCTCTTTCATTTTTTTGGATTTAGAATTGGTTTACAATTTAATAATTGTCAGTTTAACAATATCGTATAGGCAGTTAATTCGAAAATAACAATTTCAATTCATTGCAACTACTCACAATAAAATCAGGTTTCTGTATTGAAATTTCCTCAAGCGAACCATACCCATACGTTACAGCTATAGACCTCATAGAGTTATTTTTAGCACCAATTATATCATGCTTTCTATCACCAACCATTATGGAATTTGTTGGTTGTAAATTACAAGTAGAAACTACATGCGCAATTACTTCTGATTTATCGGTTCGGGTATTGTCGAGATTACTGCCAACAATTCCTGTGAAATATTTGTGAAGATTAAAGTGTCGAAGGATTTTATCGGCATATATAGTTGGCTTTGATGTTGCCAAAAACAATTGATATTTATGAGAGACAAGAAACTCCAATAGTTCCACTACCCCAGGGTATATTTGGTTTTCGTAGAGTCCATTATCGGAAAAATACTCCCGATAAAAAGTCACCGCTTTATCCGCAAGATTATCGGAGAGATTATATCTTACTAAAAATGAACCTCGAAGCGGTGGTCCAATAAATGTATCCAGCTCGTTGATATTATTTTCTTGAATACCGAGTTTATCAAGCGCATACAGTATTGAATTAACAATTCCCTCCTTCGGATCGGTTAGCGTACCATCAAGGTCAAATAGGATGTTTTGGATTTTGGGGTGCATTTTAGTTGTTTAAAAAGGTTTCTAGTTGGTTGCGCTTGGGAGTTTACCTTCGGTGAACTCGCAAAACTTGTCCCGATGCTTTTTATCGGGAGGACGCTCGGTTGAAACTGCTTTCTTATCCCACGTTAGTAATGCTAGCAAAAAGCGTTGAACCCAAATGCGTCATCATCCCAAATACAACCGAGCGTTTTGTGCGAGTTCGGTGTAGCCAAGCTATTGGCAACCGCAAGTTTTATGTTATTTTTATTAGTTGATGGCTCTGTAATTCAACAGTTAAATTCACATGTGCTTTGAGCGCATCAAATACTCTCAAAATAGTCGAAAATCTTACATCCTTAGAATTATTCTCAATTTTCGATATCTGAGCCTTTTGAACTCCAAGAATACGTCCTAGCTGCTCTTGAGTCAGGTTTTGCTCAATTCTAGCTTTCTTAATTATCTCGCCAATCACATCAGCACGTAATTCAAAATCAAATCTCTCTCTATTGGCAGTACCAACTTTACCAATATACTTGTCTGTTAATTCTTCTAGTGTATGTTTTTTCATAATCCCTCCTATTTAGCGCTATAATAAATTTTCATTATACTCCTTGCCTTTTCAATCTCTTGTTTGGGTACTTTCCAATCTTTCTTTACAAACCCATGCGTACAAACTACAATTTTTGGAATCTTTGAATTCTTATCCCAAAACGAAAGAAGTCTTATATGATTCCCTTTGTATAAAGTTCTAAACTCCCAAATGTCATCTGACAATTTCTTAAATAATTCAGAATCATTTACCATACGAGATTTCCAAATGTTGTAAAAGATTTTCTCACGAGTTTTTTCATCCAATGAATCCAAAAACTCAGTAATTCCGTCCAATAGTTCAACATCAAATCTGAAATTCATATTTTAGTTTTTGACAAAGATATTCATTGTATCCTTACAGGGAAACATTTCGGCGAAATTTTTATGGTTGCCAACGTTTGCAAATTGGTTTCGTTTGGAAGGTTGACTTCGTCGAGCTCCCTTCGGTCGGTTACCTTCGGTGAGCTCTCAAAACCTGCCCTGACGCTTTTTATCGGGAGGGCACTCGGTGTCAAATAGTATGTTGTGGGTTTTCGGGTGCATTTTGGTTGTTTTAAATGATAGTTATAAGTTCTTGTGCACAATTATTATATAGCACCTTCAATTGTTTCAATGACTTTCTCCTTTTTTAATATGTGCATTCCAATCCGCTCGTCTGTAACGCCATCCTTAATTTTATAATTATACTGTGGTTCTTCGTTTACTAAATTCGCTTCAAAATATTTAAAAAATACTGATGAATTATCACTCAATTTATCCGAAACCTCAATAATATGCGTTGATATTGCAAATACTCCTTTATTTAATTTGGAAAATGCAGTAATTACTGCCAATGAAGCCTCATAAGCATCTTTAACATTTGTTCCTCTAAATAGCTCATCAAAGACAACAAAAATATTACTAACCTGATTAATCCGTTCGGCAACATATTTAACTCGCAAAACCTCATTATAAAAATGGCTATAACCTTTATTTATATTATCGGAAAGGTTTATAGTTGTTAATAATCCATTAAACATAGATGTTTCCATGCTTTTAGCAGGAACTGGAAATCCTAAATGCGACAAATATATTGAGATGCTTACCGCCTTTAAAAAAGTAGATTTACCAGCCATATTCGGCCCAGTTATGAAACAGATATTTCTATCGACAACAAATTCAAAATCATTAACAATAGGATTTTCAAGAAATGGATGAAATATTTCCTGAGCATAAAAACAGTTAGGTTTATTAGTAAATGTTGGTAGAGTTAATCCATTCTTATTCGCTGCAAATGAAATTGATTTATAAACATCAATTTCATATATTATCTCCAGCAAATCTCTAATATTAAGTAATTCTGATTTTCTAAAGAGATAATCTAGTTCTCCATATTCGTGTGGATAGAGTTTCAATCGATTTTTTAATCCTAATACCGTCTTTAATGATGTACTTCCTATTTTTTCACGGATTATCTGCTTACAATTATTTAAAAATTCTGAAGTATTTGTTTGTTCTGAATCTATTGAGTAATCGTAAATTTCATTGAGCAAAAATACTAAAAACCTAATTCCTCTTTGAATAATATAATATTCATTCCTTGGCCTTATTCTATAGTTTATTGTTTTATATAGGAATCAATTATTGAATAATGATTTGTTTTATTCTGTTGAGACAAATAATATTCAATAAAATCGAGGCTTTCCTTATCAATTTCAAAATCACAATTAATATTTTGAAAGCCTTAAATAATCTCAATTCGTTGCTCTATCAAATCAATCTCGGTAAATGGATTAGAAAACATCCTCTTCAGGCACTCTCTACCTCCAATCGATTTAGTGTAATTAAAAAGTGAGAAAACAGATTTTTCACCTTTTTTTTCAAATAACTCCAAATCATTAATTGTTTGTCTATCTATGTCAAATCTCATTTGCAAAATATCATGATTTTTGTAATTTGAGCATTGGTGTTAACGTTTCGCGTATTTGTTGTGTTTGGGAGTTTAGCTGAGCTCACTACGTTCGGTTGCCTTCGGCGAGCTTGCACAAAACGCTCGGTTGAAACTGCTTTCTTATCCCACAGTAGTAAAGCTACCAAAAAGCGTTAAGAACTCCAAATGCGTTGTCCGCCCAAATACAACCGAGCGTTTTTTTGCGAGTTCGGCAAAGCCAATAAATACGCTGTTAGCAGTTCGTTGCTCTTCAAAAAATTAATTAAATGTTTCAACGTTCTACCTGATTACGTTTGTTATATATGATTGAATATTTTTAGATTCTTTTTTTAATATAAAATACATAAGTAATACTAAAAATATGCCTAAAACCAAAACCTCAGCATTATCTATATTTTTAGAATTCATGGCGTAATCTTTTATTCCCACTAGACCTATTTTATTATCTTTTGGGTCTGAGATAAATTGAGCTATAACATCCCAAAAGAAGTGAAAGGAAACTACAATCCATATAGAATTGAAATAGATATATAGAATAGCAAAAATATAACCCAAAAACACAATGCCAATGTACGAAAAATATGACGTCTCGGCCATATTGAAACTACCCCAATGTAAAATCGAAAACAGTAATGATGAAATAAATAGTGAGATATGAAATCCGAAATTGTTTTTCAATAGCGTATTTAAAACCAACCCTCTAAAATAAGATTCTTCCCAAACACCAATTATTATATTAGTCATTATAAGCCCCAAAAGGGATTTGCCCAAATCGGGCTTTATGGCAGTAAATTCAAACTGAACCCCAAATAGTATTGAAGCAACTATAAATGCTATTAGCAAAATAACTAATGCCAATGTTATTCCCAAAACAATATTTTTTATAAACTTATGTGGATAAAATCCTATAATATTTCCTGATAAATGATTATATTTTTTATTGAAAATAAGAACATAAAAGAATATAGAAATTGGCATTAATAGCATAATCGCATTTCCAACCAATTCATTTAAATGCTTTTGCGCATATGATCCACTACCTTTAAAAATAAGAACAAGTATCCCCACTCCTACTGTTGCAAGTAAAATAACACCCAGTGTTTTTAATTTTGTTTTCATTTTTTTCGTTTAATTATAGTTGGTGGATATCGTTTTTTTACAATGACTGCTAACGTTTTGCGTATTTGTTGTGTTTGGGAGGCTAGCTGCGCTGAGCTCCCTTCGGTCGGTTGAAACTGTTTTCTTGTCCCTCGATATAAAGCTACTTAAAAGCGTTGAACTTACCAAAACCTTATCAGCCCAAATACAACCGAGCGTTTTTTTGCGAGTTCGGCGAAGCCAATAAATACGCTGTTAGCGGTTCGTTGTTTTTTCTATTCTGTAAATCCATTCCTTTGCATTCTTTCACCATTAATAAACAAAGCCATTCCTGTCTTCATTCGCTTGAAATTTTCTTTTTCATAAAACATTTCCTTTCCTGGAGAAGCATATAAAATAAAATTGCAATTAGGGATATTTTCAACAATGGTTTGAATTATCATTTTACCTATCCCTTTTCCTTGGTAGTTAGGTAGTACGGCAACATCATATATGGCAGCTTGATATTCTCCATCTGATAAAGCTCTCCCAAAACCTACTAGGTTTTCTTCATCGAACATAAATACAACAGTATGACTATTATTAAATGCTCGTTTATGAATTTCGGGCGTATGATACGCCATACCAACTTTTTGAAGTATGTCAACCACCAAGTCCCAATTAACATTTGTCGTATCAAGTTGTAGCCGTAAGTTCATCTGTACAAATTATTTATATTTTATAATAACAGAGTTAATGTAAAAAAGTCTAATTTTTGTTAATCTTAAACCCAACCTAATTCTTTAACTGTCATATCACTTTCAACATTTCCAGTATGTAATATTGCCTTGGGTTCAAAAAGCAGATTAAATACTATTTCCCCATTAGTGCGTGGCCTATGTTCAATGCCTTTAGGAACAATCAAAATTTCACCTTCTTTAACTTCAACCGTTCTTCCGTCTCTAAAATCCATTAATAGTGTCCCTTTGAATATCATAAAGAGTTCATCCTCATTTTCGTGACTATGCCATACGAAATCATCTTTGAGTTTGCAAAGTTTTACATACTGTCCATTGAGTTCGCCAATGATATGAGGAGTCCATTGTTTGTCAAACAATGAAAATTTCTCCATAACATTAATTGATTGAATTTTTTTCATAATTTCTTAGTATTAAATTTTGTCAATTTAGTTATGCTTCCGAGTGTTTATACAATGACTGCTAACGGTCGCGGGTATGAAACGTGCCGGATCGCGGAGATGCGTCCCTATCCCACGATACAAAACTTAATGCGGGACGAAACGCTTGCAAACCCACTGAAACCGGCATGTTTTATGACCCGTTGTTAGGCAACGTTATTTTTCGAGCTTTCACTTCCATATTATCATATGTTCGTTCAATCTATTATTGAAATATAAATTGAATAGCGAATTTTTCCTATCTGATTTTTCGTTGAAACCAAGGAATGAACTTTGATACCTTTTTTCGATATTCTTCATATTGATTTCCAAAATCCTTTAATAATCTCTTTTCTTCCAATTTCACAACAACAGACAACATAAAAACAAAAATTGCACAAACTAATATTACAGAAGTTATTGAATTAATAAATAGTGCAAAAGCAAGATATATTAAAAACGTTCCAAATAGCATAGGATTTCTTGTGTTTTTATATGGTCCAGATACAACGAGATTCTCTGTTTTAGGACTTATTTCTATATTTCCTATTTCTACAGGCCCTCCTTTCCCAATAATGTTTTGAATCATTATTGACCAAATTCCATATATTATTCCTATTATTAATAGCAATATTATAATAATCCCTTTTATTACTGAATTCTGGAAAATTTCTACTCTATATACTTTATCCAATAGCGAAGTAATAATATAAATAATTGAAGGCATTAATCCAATAACTAGTAATCCTCCTGTAATATATCCTAATATCATTTTTTTATCTTTATTCATAGCATTCCTCCTTTCAGGTTATTTTAATTCTAATTATTTTACTCATCAGCATGATGATTTACTGTCCAGAATAATGTTGCCTAACGTTTGCTGCTAAAATACGTTGGGGAGTTCGAAGCAGCATCGTTGTCCCACGATAAACTTTTACTAAAGTACTAAGAACTTGCTTATCTACGCATCAGCCCCAATAGATTTTGCCACGTGTTAGCACACGTTTATTTATTTCTTATCTTGATAAAGAATCATTTTGAAATTTATAGATTTGTTCATTCATTTTTTCTATTTGTTTCTCATATAAATTCATTTGAATATTCTGAAATTCTATTTATTTGTTAATAGTTTTAAGATAATTTGATTCAATATTTCGAGAACTACTTCTAAAATTTAAATATGCAAAAACTAAATTAGCAATTAGAAATATTGTATTAATTATTAATGCCCATGTTGCTATTGGATATTGATGAAACCAAGATTGTCGTGTTATTATACTGAGTTTTTGTCTTTGAAACCAGTTAAGTTTACAGTATAAATAATTATTATCACATTTACCTCGAAAAACAGGGTAGCGAAGGCGAGTATTCACTTTACCTTGCGATTCTTCTATATAAATCGGTGAATACCCTGCAATAAATTGTATAAATTTTTCTTTGCACCCAGGTAATTCTGTTTTATCGTCAAGTACAATATTCCCATGAATTAGCGTTGCTATATATTTTTTCTCATATCTATCCGCACGCTGAGAAAGTTCTACTCTTAATTTCATAGTCAGCATGTTTATTTTATTTCTACTTTAACTCTCGTTCCGTCTGGCAGATTTCTTATTTGTTGATGAATTTGTCCTGCAAACGAAAAATGGATTTCAATGTCAGTCAATTTTGGCTGGTCAATATGTTTAGATTTCGCTATCAAGTTGTTCCAAGAAGCTTTCATGCTTCGTCATTAAATGTGTGCTAACGGTCGAGTGTATGTGCCGTAAGGGATTGCGGGGCAGTATCCTGTCCCCCAACACGAAAGTTTGAGCGGGCTACAACGCTTGAATACCCACTAAAACCCTTATGGCATATACACTTTGTTACCTGCCTGTGCTTTGAAAATTTTATCTGCTGTCTTATTTTTGAATAATACAATACCTACTTGTGTTGCTTATTAACGAAGTTCAGTCTTATGTGTTTAATACAAAATAACATTTTCAATTTTAATTTCAACTTTAGATAGTGCTAATCACTAATCCTTGAATTATGGATTATCAAACATTTTGGAAATATACGGCAACATATGTTTTTCAATCCTTTCCTTAACTTTATCCTGATGTTGACCGTCATAGATAATTAACTCATTTTTAATGCCATTTTCATTTAATAATTTATGGACATAATCACACCCTTCCCTGATCCAAACATAATCATCCTGATTTCCAACATCTATAACTATTCCATGAAGGTTTTGCAAGTTGGTTTTGTATGTTTTAACTTTTTCTTCCCATCCGCCAAAACCATTTTTATATTTTTTAAGCAATAAGTCATTTGCAACCAGTTTATTGTCCTTGTAAGTATAAGGATAATCAATATACGGCACCTTGACTTTTGGATTTGGGGCAAATGCCATTCCATATGCTAAATCGAAGACAGTGTAAAAGTCGTTGGTTGTCATCATGTGGTTTGATGCATAGTTAATAAATTTTGCTCTTGCTTTATCGGTGGGCAATTTTTTGAATAGATTTCTTAAAGTCAGGTATTTGTTAATTCTTTCCTCATCGCTAAATAAACTGGATTTTTTAAGACCATTCTTATCAAATAATCCTGGTGCTAAAGCATAAACTGAACTAAATACATTTGGAGAATGCATGGCAATATTTAATGCTCCGAAGCCTCCCATTGAATGCCCTGCGATAGCTCTTGATTTTGCTTCCTTAATAGTCCTGTAATTCTTATCAATATATCCTACCACATCTTTAACAACGAAATCTTCCCAATTTCCTGTAACAGAAGAATTAACATAAAAACTACCACCACTAAAATGCTGTCCATTTACTATAACAACTATCATTTCACTTATTTGTTGGCTGTTTATTAAATCATCCATGGAATTTTTCAGAAAAAATCCCTGTAAAACACCGAATTGAGTATAATAATTTACATAATCACCAAAACCGGGTAAATAGTAAACAACCGGATAGGATTTCTCGGTTGTATCGTAAGATGGTGGTAGATAAACAGCTATATATTGTTCTGTAGGTATATAGAGTAGATTATTTGATAATGATGGAGCTGGGATAATTGTATGGATCAATTTTCCTTGATTTGTCTGTCCGTTGATATCAGTAAAAGATAAAAACAGCAAAAGAATAAATAGAATTTGTTTTATTGTTTTCATTGTTTCCTATTGAGTTTAATAATTATTCGCTTTGTTAATTAGCTGTTTAACTGACTTTAACGACCTATAAAACTTTTTGTATCGAAATCAATACGGCATTGCTTCATATGCAACACCTCTTTGTAGTCCATTAGGATGCGGGCTCGTATTCTTGAGGTAAAACGGAATTGTCTGATCGCTCTTACCGGTAAAGGTTCTTGTGACATCAAAGTGCAAATGAGGACCACCATTTGTTCCCGAGCTACCGCTCAATCCAATGGTGTCGCCAGGTGTCACAGTTTGATTTACATGGACTAGCGCTCCATTGTACGTCAGGTGAACGTATCGTGCATAAGTTGTATCCTCGTGCAAAACTATCACAACATTCTCATGTCCTGGTGTTTGATCACTATCCGAATTACTTTCAACCACATAAACGACACGGCCACTTCGAGTTGCAGTAATAAGCGTTCCAATTGACATCCCGAAATCAACTGAATAGTAAAACGTACCAAAGTGCGATGGTGAACTGTTAAAGCCTTGTGTACAGGTATAAATTTTCCCGACAGGATAGGGCAAAACGTACTTTACATCGGTGACTATTGGTTTTCCATCGTCGGACGAATCCAAATTGCATGATAGGAGAAAAAAAAGAGCAAAGATTATGTAACTCATATTAATTATATTTTTGTTTTTCATGTTTTTAACATTTAGGTTCATTATTTTGCTTCAAGAAAATTGTAAAACCGTCGTTCGGATTAGGCCATTTTGAAAACCCTGTCTTGTCCGCATACCTTTGAAGTATATTGTCAGATATGCAGAGTCAAAATAAATGACAAGATTATCTTTTCGTATCCTTATCCATGAGTTGGGAAACCATGTAATATCCATCTTTTTTACTATATAATTGATTTAATCCAATTAATCCTGTCAGATGTAGCTTCATCATTTAAATGTATTGCATGACCTTCATTGTAATACTTCACTTGAAGTAATTTTGAGTTGACCTTTGAAATCAGCTCTTCAGATTTCTCATTTGGGGCGAATGATTTGTCTTTCTTACCAAACTGGAACAGAAAATTAACATCAATTCCATGTGCAATATGCTCTAATGGCGAGACTTTTCTCATTCGCTTGAAGTAGTCCGTTTTTTCGTTTTCTGTCATTTTTTTCGCATGGTAGACCAATCGCTAAAATCACCAATTCCTGCTATAAAGGCAAATGCAGTAATGTCTTGCTCGTGGCTCAATAATAGCGTATTGAACATAGCTCCAAAATCGTGTCCGACAAGTATAACATTTTTATTTTCCTAATTTTGTTGAGACATGAGCCATTTTAAACAATATCTTAATTGTTGTATCTGTTCAACAACAAGTTCTCTATCAAATTGAGCGTCAGTTCCAGTCCACTTTTTCTTTGCTTTAGGCCAGTTAGCGAAAAGCGTATCCACTAAAAGACTTGAAAAACCTTGCTTTCCCAACTCATTTGCCTCTTTCAGAAATTGGATCCTATTAGCATCTGGTTTAGTAGAAAGCCAGTGAGTGTATAGAATATTACCATTGGTAATCTTATTTGTTGGTAAAATATAATATGCTTTCACTATGCTGTCGGGCAGCTTAATTTCAACATCAAATACCTTGGCGTTTTTTTCTTCTTTCTCGTTAATTACTCTCGAAGTTGGTAAATAATCTGTGTTAATTTTTATTGTTTCCATTGTCGTAGTTCTTTGTTTTAGCATGGCAGGTAACGTTTCCGTGGTTGGAAATGTTGGGGAGTTAAAACCGAACATCCGTCCCACGGTGAACTTTTACTAAAGTACTAAAAACCTTCTTATCCGCGCATCAACCCCAATATTTTCAACCACGTGTTATGGGCTGGTTTTCTCCAAGTTAGAAGTTATTTTTTCAGATTCACCCATATTCATTTTGATTTGCAACTCCTTTTGTACAGAAAAGAACTAATAGCCAAATTGCTCAAATTAATGGAATTACGGCAATAAACTTCATACAACCGCTTTTTCCAACATCGTGTAATCTTCTAACACCAACAGCTAAACTAGGAATAATTATGGCTAAAAAAAATAGTTCATATTGGACCATCGCCAACACGTTCCTGTTCATCTTCCCTGTCAGCTCCTCACGGCTTCCGAGGTCAACTTCCCTTCTTGCGAGGCAGAAGCACGATGAGGATACCCAACATAATGACGTGGAATCCCACTTGGCCGTAGTGCATCGTCTGTTCGCTTGGATCGGAAGCGAAGTACTCACCGAAGAGCAGGAACGGAACGGCCTGAAAGAGTACCACCGCTGCCAGCCAGGCAACCACCGCCCAGAACATGGACCTCCAAAGTCCCCAGGCCATGACTAGACTGATGGGCAGCAACAGCAAGTCGGCTACTCGGAAGAGCCAGGGTTTAGCCACCCAGGAGCCGCCGATGATGCCCATAATGCTCCCTAAATGGGACAGGGCACTCAGGAGCATCAGCACCGCCACGATCTTCAGGTAGATGGCTACCCGAGGATGTGCAATCCCGTCTCGAACCCATTTGACGAAGTTCATTTTCATAATTTTCCCCTTTTTTAATTTTCCTACTTATTTGGTTTGGTAGTTTCACCCCGTTTTTGAAGTGGTTTTCTGGTCTCCACTATTTTTCTTTTCTGTCACTCTGGGTGGTCAGTCCTTTGGCTTTCGCAGACCATGTCTTGGTTTGTCAAACTTGCCCATAACGTTTCCGTGGCAAGAGCTGTTGGGGAGTTAAGAGCCGAACATCTATCCCATGGTAAACTTTTACTAAAGCACTAAAAACTTGCTTATCTACGCATCAGCCCCAATAGATTTTGCCACGTGTTACCTGCTGTGTTTTTTTGTTTTTGTCGCTATCCGTTCTAATTATTGTTTGTTATTCTTTTATTTTATCAAACGAAAGAGTAGTCCGTTGAAAAACTGTCGAGACGAAATTCAGTTCCGAACTTATCACCGAATGGACATTCCCCTGATGACTTTACATACCTCGTGTCCAATATAAACTTTTATAGAGTTCCCTCTTTTCCAGATCTCCACCTGTTTGAAAGGAATAAAAATCCTGCTACCAATGGAGGCAAAGCAAAAATAGATAGCACAGAGATTATCATGGAGAACGAAAAATGGCTGTACTGTATAGGATACCAAATGAATAGGAACAATCCCTCCAATACTAAGGCAATTCCTCCGATAGTCCACCATCGCCATGCTATAATTGCGGTAACCAGAAAGCCCCATGTGTATTTGGGGTAACATAAAACTCCTACCAAACTCAATCCTTTTTGAATACCAGATGCCAAACTGAAGAATATCCACCAACATGCCCAAATAAGTGCCACCGCCCATGCTATATAACGAATCCTTCTGTCTGCTTTGTCGCTCAAATAGTAAGTGTTTGCCATAATCAACTTCCTTCCTATGTATTTTAATTGCCTATGAACTAGTTTCACCTTGCTGTAAAGCAAGCATTTAAGATTCTATTTCTTGTCTGCATTTATAAAGAAAAATAAATATCCTAAACTGTAATATTGCTCTGTCTCAGGAAAAAAAATTGCTATGAAAACAGACCCTTTAAGTTATAAAAAGACTTCCCATAAGTGTCTCCGAGGGACAACCCCGACCTTAACTTCAAATTATCCTGTTGCGATGTCGTCCAACATAGCAGGTAACGGTTTGCGGCTTTGCGTTGTGGGGGATTTTTAGCACAAATATCCATACGAAGCACAAAAGTTGAATCTTGTACAAATGTTTCTACGAAGTGCGTCAGACCCCATAACGCAAAACCGCTGTTAGGTGCAGGTCTTGTTTGTCTCATTAGTTCAATTTACTTGTTTTTATGTCTTGTATAATTTCATCTGTCACAAGCACTAATTTGTCTTGAATTTGTTTTGATAGTTTTTCCAAGTCGTTAAAGTTTGGTTTTTCTATTAGAACAGTTTCAAGAATTGAATATTGAGGTCTGGTCGTTCTGTCTTTATTCCACTTTGTCGATTTAAAGTATTCCCAATATTTTTCTTGGATTGGAATTGTCTGTCCTAACAGCCAAATTTCAAACTGCATCTTTCTATGGTTCAACACAAGTCCCATTTTCAGTTTTCTCTTTTTCAAAAAGTCGTTGGAGTAATAAAAATAAGTATAGTCCATATATCCTTGAAAAAGGCTGCCAAATGAGTAGCTTTCTGAAAGGTTATTTGACAAAGTTGTACCAAGTCTTGTTACATATTTAACAAGTCCAACGTAGGCTTCTTGAATATCGCCTTTGTCAAGTTGTTCTTTGTATTTGTCAACGTAATGATTGAAGTCTTTCATTTTTATTATCCTATTAGTTTTATCACTTCGTGTCGCACTGACGGGTCGTCTGGTCAACTTGCACCTAACGGTCGCAGCTATGCGCAGTGCGGGATTGCGTGGCTACGTCCCTATCAACCGAGACAAAACTTGCCTGCGAGAACTGAACTTGCAAAACCTCTGAAACCCGCATTGCGTATGAGCTGTTGTTAGTGACTGGCATTTCTTTTAAATCATTTATGGTGCTCATTTATGATTTCATACTCATATTATCATATCCGTTTTTGAAAATAACTTATCGTCTTAAGTCAAGAAGGTAAAGCCAATATTTTTTTCCAAATCTTGGCTCAAGTTCTTTGATTTGTTTGAAACCTCTACTTTCATAAATGTGACTCGCTATATCCATAAATTCTGAAGTATGCAATGCTATGATTTCCTCTTTTGTGTCCTTTGCATAATCAATACACATCTGTGTTAGTTTTTTGCCAATTCCATTTCCACCAAAATTTGGATTTACACCAACCATTCTAATATAGCTCCATTCTGTTTGGAAAATGTCAGTTGGATGCCCTTTTGGTATTAAATAAGCCATACCAATAATTTCTTCTTTTGTCTCACAAACAAAACAATTAGATATTTTAAGTAAATCAATATAAGTGTTTTGTCCTGTTAAAAATGAATTAAATTTATTCCAATTTTCTTCTGTCAAGACCTTTTTAAATTGTCCGTAGGAAATCAAACCTAATTTTTGAAGTTTGTCCTTATCAGAATTTGAACCAAGTCTATATTTTATTTCCATTGATTTTCTGTTTATGTTGTGTCGTTGCGTATGCTTGCCACTAACGGTTGGCGGTATGAACCGTAGGGGATTTAAACCCGCGTCCCAATCCACCGTGACCAAAACTACCAAAAAACTGCGAACATTGCAAACCTCTGAAACCCCTATGGTTTATGTACTGCCGGTTGTG